>JASFFF010000089.1:0-10251 GCA_050124445.1 Desulfosarcina sp. | reverse complement strand
TGGCGAATTGTCAATGCCATCGACAAGCAAACAGTGATCACCCCACATGGCCTGGTGGCTGCCGCCATGTTAAATATACACCGTCCCCGCTTTTCTCACGAGGAATTGATGCAAGTGGTCAATGCCTACCTGCGCTTCGCCATGCACCAAAACGCCAAATTGGCGGACACCATCGTTATTAACCCGGACGGGGCCATGGATTCCGCCATCGACCGTTACCTGTCCCGAAAACTGCTCGAGAAGGCACCCGGAGACAAGGACCGCTTTGACGTGCGGGCCGACTACATGGTCAACACATCCAAGCGCGCGCTTCTGGAATACTATAAAAACAACTGCATCTCCTATTTCGTTCCGGCGGCTATCACCGCACTGACCATTTTAAAAAAAGACGCATTCCAGTTCAACGCGGGCGATCTGCACAACGAATACCAATTTCTGAGAGACTTTTTCAGGTATGAGTTCGCTTACGACCAGGATCGCCCACCGGTACTCGAAGTGCGCAAAACCGTCAAATCGTTCATCGATGATGCCATGCTCATGCCCCACCCAAGCATTCCTGACAGCTATCAGATAACCGCCTCCGGTTTCCGCAGGCTGAAATGGTTCGGCGCCTTTCTAAAGCCCTATTTCGAATCCTACCGGGTGGTGCTGCTATTCATCCGCAACAACCGCAAAGAAAACCTGGAGAAAAAAGATAAGCTCAAAAAAATTCAAAATTTAGGACTATTGATGATTAAAAACAAGGAGATGGACCGTGTTGAATCAGTATCCAAAATTAACTACGCCAACGGTCTCCAATTCTTTTCCGCCAGCGGCATCAGCGACTACCAGGACGAATCGCACATCGCCCATTTTGAAACGATCATCTTAAGCTACTTGAATACGTTGGCCGCATGAAAGCGCTGATACTCGCCGCCGGGTATGGCACCCGCCTGGCGCCCCATACCCACTTTCTGCCCAAGCCCTTGTTTCCGGTCGCCGGCAAGCCGGTGCTCGGCCGCCTGATCGCGACCCTCAAACACGCCGGCTGCCATGGTATCGCGGTCAATACCCACCATCTGGCCGACCAAATCAGCGATTACCTGTCACGAAACGATTTTGGCCTCCCTGTTGTGGTTAGCCACGAAACGGAAATCATGGGTACTGGAGGTGCCATTCGACGCCTGGTCGACTATTGGGACAGCGAGCCGTTCATTGTCATCAATGCCGATATCGTCACCGACATTGATCTGGCAAGGGCGTATCGGGACCACCGCCGTCGGGCGGCGCCGGTGACCCTCGTGATGCATGACCGTGAGCCATTTAACCAGGTGTGGGTGGATAGCAGCAATAAGGTTATCGGGTTCGACCGTTTCCGTGTCTTGCCGGACACCGGCCGGCATCGGAAAATAGCCTTTACCGGTATTCACGTGGTGGATGCCGGAATCGTGCGTTGGATACCGCCAGATGAATTCTGTGACATCATTTCGGTCTATCAACGCATTCTCGACGAAGGCGGAATCATTCATGCCCATGTGGCCACCGATCATTATTGGCAGGACATGGGCAGCCCGCATCACTATCGCGACGTGGTGGTTGATGTCATGGCCCCGAAAGCATTTCGATCGGCCTTCCCAGGCCGCACGCCGGCGGCCATCCAACGACTGCCGTTGTCCG
This sequence comes from Desulfosarcina sp., assembly GCA_050124445.1. Taxonomy (GTDB): domain Bacteria; phylum Desulfobacterota; class Desulfobacteria; order Desulfobacterales; family Desulfosarcinaceae; genus Desulfosarcina. Next base: position 8,595 of record JASFFF010000089.1, on the reverse strand, counting down.
GTGATGGCTCCGACCGCGACTGGTACCGGTTGACCGACGGCAGGCACAGCCTGGTTTTGGTGGACCACGGCATCACCACCAGTCTGCCGGGCAGTGAAGTGAATGCCTTCGTGGCAATCGGAAACCATTTTTACGAATGTGGTATACCCGTACCCCGAATCCAGGCCCATGACCGATTCAGCGGATTGGTGTTCTTGGATGACCTGGGTGACTGCCATCTGCAGCAGATCGTATATCGGGCCGACAGCGATACGTGGATCGAAAAACGCTACCGATCCGTCATCGACACCATGCTGGACCTGACCGTCCATGCGGCAGATGGGTTTGACCCGGCGTGGACCTGCCAGAGCCCCTGTTACGATGTGCCCTTGATCTTGGACAAAGAGTGCCGCTATTTTGTTGACGCATTCCTCAACGGCTATCTGGAAATGGCGGTCGACTATGCAGCGCTGGCGGCCGAATTCGAACGCTTGGCCCATTGCGCACTTGACAGTGGGGTGACCGGGTTGATTCACCGGGATTTTCAATCACGCAACATCATGGTGCATGACCACCGGATCTATCTCATCGACTTTCAAGGGGCTCGCCGGGGCCCGGTCCAATATGATCTGGCGGCCCTGTTGATCGATCCCTATGTGCGTCTCAACCCGGATCTTCAGCGGCGGCTGTTGATCTACGCCGCCGGGCAGGCAGCCCGGCGCCTGCATTGCACCCCGGACCGCTTCGTGCGCGGGTTTCGCTACTGTTCCGTTACCCGCAACTTACAAATACTCGGCGCTTTCGGCTTTTTAAGTCGCATCAAGAAAAAAAAGGCCTTCGAACGCTGGATTCCGACTGCAGCCAGTATGTTGGCCAATCATCTGCGCCAGGCAGGCGGACAGCAGTTTCCACAATTGAGCACCATCGCTGAATCGATCGGGAAAAGTTGACCGGCCCGACGCTTGGAAGGCCATCCACACGAGCACGACAAAGACAATACAGGAGACAAGTCAATGGAACCGATTCCAATCATGATCAATGGTCTGCCGGGAAATGTGGCCTCTGTTGTTGCCAAGCATGCACTGCAAGACGGCCGGGTAAATCTGTTGCCCCATTCGCTCACCGGCCCGGAAATTGAAATCGATCGGTGCCTGATTGCCGAAACGGCCATCGAACTGATCCGGCCGGCCGACCGCGACCGACGAATGGCACAGCTGGCCAAAGGGTACGACGCATTTATCAGTATCGATTTCACCCACCCATCGGCGGTAAACGACAACGCCGCATTCTACTGCCGCTGTGGATTGCCTTTTGTCATGGGAACCACCGGCGGTGATCGGGAAAAACTGCAGCAAACGGTCGTTGATTCAACGGTCAGCGCGGTGATTGCGCCCAACATGGCCAAACAAATCGTCGGTTTTCAAGCCATGATGGAATACGCGGCCACCACCTTCCCCGGCATTTTCAGCGGTTACTCACTGCGTGTGCGCGAAAGCCATCAGGCCGGCAAAGCGGATACCAGTGGCACGGCCAAGGCCATGGTGTCCTATTTCAACCGCATGGGAATCGATTTTTCGCCGGAGGAGATCGTCATGGAGCGCGAACCCACCGTGCAACGCGAACAATGGGGCATCCCCGAGGCCTACCTCTCCGGTCATGGATGGCATACCTACCGACTCGTCTCTCCCGACAAATCGGTGGTGTTCGAATTCCAGCACAATGTCAACGGACGCGACATATATGCCGATGGCACGTTGGATGCGGTCTGTTTTCTATACCGGATGATGAAAAGCGGGCAAACCGGCCACATGTACAGCATGATCGACGTGCTGAAACAGGTAGTATAATCCACGCTACCCTTTTAATGGGGGAAAAATGGACGTAAAATACATCAACCCGTTTGTCGAGGCGGTCAAGAAACTGTTCAATACCATGATCGGGGTGCCGTTCAAACTCGGCAAGCCCAGCCTCAAGGAAGACCACGTTCCGGGATACGAGATCAGCGGCATCATTGGTCTTTCCGGAACCGTTTCCGGTTGCGTAGTGATCAACCTCTCCAAGGATGTTGCGCTCCAATTGGTGTCGGCGCTTACCGGTGATGAAGTGACCGAACTGGACGATGACTGCACCGATGCCATCGGTGAAATTGCCAATATGATCGCCGGTAATGCCAAAACCGATTTTCCGTCCGAGGGCACGTCCATCAGTGTACCCAGCGTCGTGGTCGGCAAGCATAACGTCACTTACCCCTCGGGTTTACCCATCATTGCGATCCCCTGCATTACGGATAAGGGCGAGCTGGTGATCGAGGTGGCTCTTAAAGTAAACAAATAAGTCGCCGGGCGGCTCCGTTTTCCTGCTCTGCGAGGCCTTTGGTATTGGAACGCAAACACCCGCTCTGGCCCAGCAGGCCAGCACAGGTGTCTGTTCTTAGGCAAAATGACGATCGATTTTATCCGTTCTCGATCAACTCGCGCGCGCGATCCAGTGCCTTTTGGAGGTGCTGCGGCTGGGTGCCGCCGGCCTGGGCCATGTCCGGACGCCCGCCGCCGCCACCGCCGACGGCGCCGGCAATCGTTTTGATCATCTGGCCTGCATGGAAACGCGGGTTGAGATCCTTGGTCACCACCACAATTAACAGGGCCTTGCCGTCGGTTTCGCAGCCCAAGACCACGATACCCGACCCGATACGATCTTTGAAGCGGTCTGCCAGATCGCGCAGGGCGGCGGGTTTGTCCACACTTACCTGTTGAATGATGGTGGGCACCCCGTTGATCTCAACCGCTTGTCCGCGGCTGTCTTCGGCCTGTACGGCGGCCAGCTTGGCCTTGAGCCGTTCGATCTCTTTCTCCTGGCCCTTCAGGGTCGTCAGTGTCGATTCGACGCGTTCAACCACACTTTCCGGTTTGTCCTTGAGCAGGCGGCTGACCTGCTGCAGGATGCGGTTGCCTGTGAGGACGTGGTCCATTGCCGCGCTTCCGGTCAGGGCTTCTATCCGCCGCACCCCAGATGCCACACTGGCCTCGGATACAATTTTAAACAGCCCGATATCGCCGGTTCGACCGGTGTGGGTGCCACCGCATAGCTCGCGGCTGAAGGTGTCCAACGCCACCACGCGCACCTGGTCTCCGTATTTTTCTTCAAACAGGGCGGTGGCCCCGGATTGCATGGCCCGATCCATGTCCATCTCCTCGATGGCCACGGACACATTTTTGCGGATGTGCTTGTTGACGTAGCGCTCGATACGCTCCAGGGAATCGGGAGCGATTTGGGAAAAATGGGTAAAATCGAAACGCAGCCGGTCCGGTGCCACCAATGATCCGGCCTGTTTTACATGATCCCCAAGTTCATGGCGCAAGGCTGCATGAAGGATGTGGGTCGCCGTGTGGTTGCGTGCGGTGGCCGCACGGCGCGTGCCGTCCACGACAAGCATGACGGTCTGCCCGTGTTCGAGACGCCCGGCACTGACCTCGCCTTTGTGAATAATGATGCCGGTGGGATCCTTCACTGTGTCGGTGACGGTCATCTCCATGCCAGGTGCGGTAATGGTGCCCTGGTCGCCCACCTGCCCGCCGGCCTCGCCATAAAAGGGTGTGGCGGTTGTCACCACCTCTACCAAGTCACCCGCATCCGCCGCTGCCACCCCTTGGTTTTGCTTGACCAGCAGCACCACCTGCGCCTCGCAAGCCAGGGTGCCGTAACCGACAAATTCAGGTTTTTCGCCAGCTGCACCCAACTGGCGGTATGCATCTGAAACGCCTGTGAAGGCGATCTTGGACCGCGATTGTTGGCGCTGTTGCGCCATGCGTGTCTCGAAGCCGTCGGTGTCCACGGTCAACCCCTCGTCGCGCACCACATCGCGAACAATGTCGACCGGAAAACCGTAGGTGTCGTAAAGCTTGAATATCAGGTCCCCGGGAACCTGGGTCGCACCCGTGGCCCGTATCTCCGCCAGTGCCTCGTTTAGCACCCTTAGCCCATTGTCCAGGGTTTCCGAAAAACGGACCTCTTCATTCTCGATCACATTGGTAATGAAGGCCGAGGCAGCCTTGAGATCCGGATAGGCCGGCTCCATGATATCGAAGACCACACGGGCGGTTTGGTGCAGAAACGGATCGGTAAGCCCGATGTTGCGGCCATAGCGGACAGCCCGCCGCATGATTCGCCGCAGCACATAGCCCCTTCCCTCATTGGATGGCAGCACACCGTCACCGATAAGGAATGCGGCCGCCCGGCTGTGGTCGGCAATCACTTTCATGGCCACATCGACGGATTCATTCTGGCCATACGGTTTTTCTGCAAGGGTTTCGGTACGCTGTATGATGGGAAAAAGCAGATCAATTTCAAAATTGGTGTTCTTCGCCTGAATCACCGAAGCCATGCGCTCCAGCCCCAACCCCGTATCTATACTGGGTTTGGGCAGCGGTGTCATGGCGCCCGAGGCATCACGGTTGAACTGCATGAACACCAAATTCCAAATTTCTAAAAAACGATCGCAGTCGCAAGCGACATCACAATCTGGCCGACCGCATCCGTGCTCCTCGCCGCGGTCCAGATGAATTTCGCTGCAGGGACCGCAGGGGCCTGTGTCGCCCATGGCCCAAAAGTTCTCTTCCTCCCCCAAACGAATCATCCGCGATTCAGGAATGCCAATTCGCTTGTTCCACAGGTCGTAGGCCTCGTCGTCATCCAGGTAGACCGACGCCCACAGTTTGTCTGCCGGAAGACCGTATCCATTGGTCAATAGATCCCAGGCAAAATCGACGGCCTTTTCCTTGAAATAGTCGCCGAAAGAGAAATTGCCCAGCATCTCGAAAAAGGTGTGATGACGTGCCGTATAACCCACGTTCTCCAAATCGTTGTGCTTGCCGCCGGCACGGACACATTTCTGGGAAGTGGCAGCGCGGACGTAATCGCGCTTCTCTTCGCCCAGAAACGTGCGTTTGAACTGGACCATTCCGGCGTTGGTAAACAGCAGCGTCGGATCATCCTGTGGAATCAACGAGGAACTGCGAATCACCCGGTGGCCGTGTTTCTCGAAAAAATCAAGGTAAAGCTGTCGTATTTCATTGCCGGTCATATCCATCTCCTCAGCGCTGATTGGTGGACCCTGCGCCGTTGTCTGGCCGCAGGGTCTCAACACCTATTTTTTACCCGCCTGTTTGGCCTTCTGTTCAGTTTTCCCCTCGGCTGGCAGCAGGCCAACGGCCTCACGCACCTTCAACTCCACGGTGTCGAAGAGATCGGGGTTGTCTTGGAAGAATTTCTTGACATTTTCGCGCCCCTGGCCGATGCGCTCGCCATTGTAGGAGTACCAGGATCCGCTCTTGTCGATAATACCGGCGCCCACCCCCACGTCAAGCAGGTCGCCGGCCCGGGATATGCCCTCACCGTACATGATGTCAAATTCGGCCTCCTTGAAAGGGGGGGCCATCTTGTTTTTAACCACTTTGACGCGGGTCCGGTTGCCAATCACATTTTGCCCGTCCTTGATGGCGCCGATGCGCCGGATGTCCAAACGAACCGAGGAGTAGAATTTGAGTGCGTTTCCGCCGGTGGTGGTTTCCGGATTGCCGAACATCACACCGATCTTCATGCGGATCTGGTTGATGAAAATCACCGAGGTCATGGTCTTGCCGATGGTGGCGGTCAGTTTTCGCAAAGCCTGGGACATCAGGCGGGCTTGAAGCCCCATGTGGGCATCGCCCATTTCCCCCTCGATTTCGGCCCGGGGTACCAGCGCGGCCACGCTGTCGATCACCATCACGTCGATGGCCCCGCTGCGCACCAGCATGTCGGCAATCTCCAAGGCCTGCTCGCCGGTATCGGGCTGAGAAACCAGCAGTTCATCGCAATCAACGCCCAGCTTGCGTGCATAAGTGATATCCAGCGCGTGCTCGGCATCAATGAAAGCGGCGATGCCGCCCTGTTTCTGGGCATGGGCCACGGCATGGAGGGCCAGCGTCGTTTTACCCGAAGACTCCGGGCCAAAAATTTCAATGACGCGTCCGCGGGGCAAACCGCCGATGCCCAAAGCCCGGTCCAACTCAATGGATCCGCTTGAAATGGCGGGGATATTCTCAACGGGGCGGGACCCCAATTTCATGATCGCCCCCTTGCCGAACTGGCGTTCAATCTGCCCCATGGCAGAATCCACGGCTTTGGCTTTTTCCTGTGAATTGGTCATGCAATCCTCCCGTGTAAGTCAAAGGGTATCGGACCATCGCTGCAGGCGGTTTTTGAGCATCTGCGGGGACGCTTGACCCGATGGCCGATGGGTTGGTCGTCAGACAAATCGCTGGACCGGTTCGATCCGACCGGAATGTTGGCATCCTGGCGTCACTGCGTCAAATGCGCGGTATGCAGTCGAACGTATCTGGCTCCGGTTGGCTTCAAGAGACTTCTAAAAAGAACCAAACGGTCTACCCGAAACGGATCGGAAGCGACATGCTGCACCGGTTCCAGCAATTCGGCCAGGATCTTTGCCGGTACGGGCCGGCGAGCGCGGCCGATGGTCAGGTGGGCCCGATACGCCCGTGCCGACCTGTCAAAACCGGCGGCCGCCAGTCTGGATTCCAAGTCTTGCTGAAGCACGCGCAACCGTTCGAGATCGCCGTCCAACCCCACCCACAAAACGCGCGCACGGCGACGGTTGGGAAACACACCCACACCACTGGCCCTCAAGGCAAAGCTGGTCGCCGATGCCCCTGCCGCATCCATCCGGGAAGCCACCTCGGCCACCTGCCGCGGTCCGATATCGCCGAGAAACTTCAGGGTCAAATGGATGTTTCCGGCGGCCACCCAGCGGATGTTAATCCGCCGAGCGGTCAAGCGCACCTGCACCTGCTGCAGAAAATCAGCCATGGCATTCGGAATCGGCACGGCGATAAAGGCGCGCAGGGTCTCTTTCATCACGGCTCCCCCGCCCCTTTGTGTGGGCCGTGGCGATGGGGTTCGCGTCTCATGCCGCGGGGAGGGTAAACTGGGGTTCACCCAGTTCAAATGTACCCGCTACAATCCATTCTTTCAGGGTCTCGGCAATTTGACGGGCTTTGACCATACTGGATAGCGGAACCGTTGATACCGTCTTTCCCTTTATCGTGATGGTCCCGCTTTTCAGCTGCGCATAGCTAACCTGCCCCAGACGGCTGGTTTTTCCGTTGGGATAATCATTGCCGTAGTCCACGATCTGGGTGAACAGATCGGCATCGGAAACAGCCGTGTAACTGGCCATCTCCTCATTGAGGATGGGTATAGGCACCCCCACCCCCACCGACAACGAACAACCGTATCCTTGTATGCTGACACCGACCAGCCAGTCTGGATCCATCTGCTTCATGTCACCCATCACCCACAAGGTGCCGGCGGGCGTCAGCGGCGAACCATTGCCGGCCCGCTCCACACGAGGACGATGCTGGGTACCATGCCAAGTGACGTAACCGATGCCCCCGCCGAGAAAAATGCGCGTGCCCAGTCCGATGGTTCGATAGAAAGGGTCATTGAACAGCGGGCTCAACTGTCCGGCCGAACAATAGTTGGCATTGCCCAGCATGGGCTTTAGCGCTCCCATGTAGGTGTATACGGTTTTATTGGTCAGATTGACCGCACAGTTGTAGTTCTGGTAAGCGTTTCTCGGGTTGCACAAGGTGGCCTGGGGCAGCTTGGAAAGCGTGGCGACTTTCTCGTAGCTCCGACTCGGATAGCAATCCGTGCCATAGGCCGTGGCCTTGATGTGCACCTTCTTGCCGGCCACCAAATCCTGAATGACATGCCCGCCACCATACAGGAACTCTCCGGGGTATACCTTGTTCAGCGGATCGTCGTCACACGGTTGGGTGGCACCGATGTAACAATCCACCGCGGCGAGGCCGCCATAGGCCAGCACGTTGTTGATCCGCACGTCGGCGGCTTTGGTGCCCGGTGCCGAGTGGCCGAGATTGATGAAGGCGCCTGATGAGCACATGGGCGCGAACGTGCCGGTGGTCACCACGTCCACTTGTTCGGCAGCCGCCTGCGGACCGTTTTCGGCCACGATATCGATCATCTCTTCGGCTGTAACCACGACCACATCGCCGGACCGAATCCGGTCGTTGATCTGCTGGTAGGTTTTCTGAACACGATGGATTCCCATTCAGACGTCTGCTCCTATTGGATGGTTGCCGCATCAATTTTGACACTGATGTTGTTTTCGATCCAAGCGCCGTCCCACCATTCAACCGGGTTGACATAGGTTTGGTGGATCAAGGCAGCGAAATGGAGGTGATCGCCCCCGGCCAACCCGGTTTTGCCGGTCTTTCCGATATGCTCCCCTTTTTCAACCATCTGCCCCTCGGCGACAATGATTTGGCTCAAATGCGAATAGAGGGTGAACAACCCGAGTCCGTGATCAATAATGACACTGTTTCCGTAAATTCCCCGGTCGCCGGCAAAGGCGACTTTTCCATGGTTGGCGGCCGGTATAAGCGATTGACGCGTGGAGGCCAGATCAATGCCCAAGTGTACCTGCCGGTCGATCACTTTGCCACCGTAGAAATAGGTTCGGTGATCGGCATAGCGGGCGCGGTTGGCCGACCGGGGCAGCCTTATAAAACGACCTTTCCACAATATTCTTTTTTC
>JASFFF010000088.1:0-10283 GCA_050124445.1 Desulfosarcina sp. | reverse complement strand
GCCGGGAACATAATGATCGATGAGGCGAATATGGGCGGAATGACACCGGACGTATTGATTTTAAGTGGCAGATGGGTGCTCTGCCCACCATACATTCGCCGACCGACGACCCGCTTGGCATACTGGACCGGTATGCGCCGCTGGCCCTGTTCCACAAATATAATGAAACCGACGACAGCAACCATGAGCACCACTAGGACAACGATGGCGAATATGTTCATTTCTCCGGTAGAGAGCAGTCGAAACGTGTTCAATATGGCGGCAGGCATCCGGGCAACGATACCGGCGAAGATGATCAGCGAGATGCCATTGCCAATTCCCCGTTCGGTGATCTGTTCGCCTAGCCACATGATAAATGCCGTACCAGCTGTCAACGTCAGGACCGTCATCAGCCTGAAACCCCATCCGGGGAACATGACAATGGGGGCGCCGCCTGGCGAAGTCATGCTCTCCAGTCCGACGCTGATACCGAAACCCTGAATAATGCTCAGTACCACCGTGCCATAGCGCGTATACTGCGTAATTTTTTTGCGGCCTTGTTCGCCTTCGTTTTTCAGCCGCTCGAGGTGGGGAATCACCACGGTCAGCAGTTGAAGGATAATCGACGCGCTGATGTAAGGCATGATACCCAGTGCAAAAACGGAAAGCTGCTCCAGGGCCCCGCCAGAAAACATGTTGAAAATACCGAAGATGGTGCCTTCCATTTGGGCAAAAAAGGAAGACAATGCCACGGTGTCGATTCCGGGAGTCGGCACGAAAACACCGATTCTGTATACGAAAAGCAGTGCCAGTGTGTACAGAATGCGTTTTTTAAGTTCAGGGATCTTGAATATGTTTCCGAATCCGCTGCCAACCATGATCAGATAACCTCTATCTTTCCGCCAGCCGCCTCGATTTTTTGTCTGGCGCTTTCGCTGATCTTGTTGATGCGAACCGTAACCGGAACCGTTACATCTCCCTTGCCTAAGATCTTGATGCCATCACGATCGCCCTTCACCAGACCACTCTTGATAAACGCTACCTCATCGACCACCGAGTCGGCGTCAAAGCGGTTCAAGTCCTGGACGTTGACAATGGCGAATATTTTTTTAAACCGGTTTTTAAACCCTCTTTTGGGCAATCGACGGTGGATCGGCATCTGCCCACCTTCATATCCGGGCCGCACACCGCCGCCGGAGCGGGCATTCTGACCTTTGTTGCCTCTGCCGGCGGTTTTTCCGCTGCCCGAGGCGACGCCGCGTCCGACGCGCTTTCGATTTTTTCGCTGACCCTTTTCGGGTGCCAAATCGTTGAGTCTCATCGATTATTTCTCCTCGGCGACCACCAAATGGGATACCTTTTGAACCATTCCTCTCACGGAAGGGGTGTTTTGCAGTTCAACGGTGCGATTGACTTTGGTCAAACCCATTCCCCTGAGAACCTTGCGGTGTTTCTCAGGTCGACCAATCATGCTTTTGACCAAGGTGATTTTCAGCATTCCACTCATCGTTCGTTTCCTCATCTAATATCCTGAACCTGGAGTCCGCGTCTGGCGGCCACAGATTCGATACTCTCCAGCTGTTTCAGGCCATCAACCGTGGCCTTGACGACATTGTGCGGGTTGTTGGTCCCCATGCACTTGGTGAGTATATTCTGAACGCCCACGGCCTCCAACACGGCGCGGACTGCGCCGCCGGCGATGACACCGGTACCTTCCGAGGCCGGCTTAAGCATTACCCGGCCGGCACCGTATTTGCCGATCACTTTGAACGGAACCGTCCCTTCGGTCAGCGGTACCTTGATCATGGTCTTTTTGGCTTTCTCAACGCCTTTTCTGATGGCCTCGGGAACTTCACCCGCTTTGCCCAAGCCATAGCCGACACTACCTTCACCATCTCCGACGACAACGATGGCACTGAAGCTGAAACGACGACCACCTTTGACAACTTTTGCCACACGGCTAATATGAACGACCTTATCGATCAGTTGGTTTTCTTCTGTATCTTGCTTGAACAAGGGTCCGCCTCCTTAACGATTATATTAAAAATCCAGCCCCGCTTCCCTGGCTCCGTCGGATAGGGCTTTGATGCGTCCGTGATACAGAAAACCGTTCCGATCAAAGACGACCTTTTTAACCCCTTTTTCCATGGCCCGCTCGCCGAGCAGCTTGCCGGTGAAGACCGCTGTCGCGACTTTGCTTTCGAATTTTGGCTGGGCCTTGACGGCTTTTTCGTTGCTGCAGGCAGCGGCGATGGTTTTACCGGTGGTGTCGTCGATAATCTGGCCGTATATGTGCTTTGCGCTCCTAAAGACACTCAGCCTGGGTCTTTCCACAGTACTTGCGATTCGTTTGCTGATTCTTTTTTTCCGTTTCAGCCATATTTTTTTCTTTTCGTTTGTTGAGCCCATTTTGCAATCCTCTAATGGCCGCGGTAGATCGACACCACACCCAGCCCCTCCCACAGGGTCATCTCTGGTCAGCGGCTGTTATTTGGTGCCGGTTTTGCCTGCTTTGCGTTGTATGTATTCTTCAGCGTACTTAACCCCTTTGCCCTTGTAGGGCTCCGGTTTTCTAAGTTTTCTGATCGATGCGGCAGTTTGACCGACGCGCTCCTTGTCAATGCCGGAAAGTTTGATCACATTGTTTTTATCGACAGTGGCATCGATGCCTTCGGGCAGTGGAAAATCGATCGGATGAGAATACCCGAGGTTCAAAACGATCGATTTTCCTTTCATTTCGGCCCGGTAACCGATACCGTGAATCTCCAGTGTTCGTTCGAACCCTTTGCTGACACCGTCGACCATATTGGCCACCAAGCTGCGCGTCAGCCCCTGGAGCGAACGGGTTTTTCGATCCTCTTGTTCGATTTTCACATAGATCGTTTTATCCTCTATCTCCAAATCCACGGCCGGGTGAATGGTGCGGGTCAGCGTACCCTTCTCCCCCTTGACCACAATCACACGATCTTTATACTCAACGCTTGTCTTTTCCGGGATAATGATCTCTTTTTTGCCTACTCGAGACATCTAACGCACCTCTTAGTTACATCCTGTCAACAGCCAGGCTTGGTTCGGGATCAAGGGCATTGCCGTCCCTTCCTTCGCGCTTCTTACCAAAGGGTGCAAAGCACTTCACCACCAATATTTTTTTCCCTTGCCGCCTTATCGGTCATCACCCCTTGAGAGGTAGACATGATGGCAATTCCCAATCCGTTGTATACCGGTGCAACGGACCTGGCATTGAGATAAGTCCGCCGGCTGGGCTTGCTGATCCGCTCGATATTGATGATGGTGTGTTCCTGGGCCCTGGTGTACTTTAGGTAGACACGCAGAATGCCCTGCTTGCCATCACTAATAAATTTGTAATTGCGGATATAGCCCGATTCCTTGAGAACCTTGGCGATTTCGGTTTTTATTGTTGATCCGGGAATGTCAACACTTTTGTGTTTGGCCCTCCCGGCATTCCTGATGCGGGTTAACATATCGGCAATCGGGTCGCTCATCGCTGTTTCCTACGCTAAATGGTTATTCGAATATCAATTGGTGACTACCAACTGGACTTAACGACACCAGGCAATCTGCCCTGGGAAGCCAGGTTGCGAAAGCAGATTCGGCAGATACCAAATTTCCTGATAAACCCACGAGGTCTTCCGCATATGGGGCACCGGTTGTAGGCCCGCACATTGAATTTCGGTTTTCTTTTTGCCTTTTGTCTGAGTGATGTCTTGGCCAATGCTTTCTCCTTGTAACCACCGGGCTTACTATATTAGTTCTTAAAGGGCATCCCCATCAGCTTGAGAAGCGCTTTTCCCTCTTCATTGGTTTTTGCCGTTGTGACGATACTGATGTTTAGTCCTTTAATTTTATCGATTTTGTCGTAATCGATTTCTGGAAAAATCAGTTGTTCTTTAACGCCAAGCGAGTAGTTGCCAGCCCCGTCGAAAGCCTTGCCCGAGATGCCTCTGAAATCCCTGACACGCGGCAGTGCCACGTTGATCAGTTTGTTCAGAAAATCGTACATCCGCTTTTTGCGCAGGGTTACCATACAGCCAATGGGCATTCCTTCACGCAGCTTGAAAGCGGCAATGGATTTCTTGGCCCGCGTTACCACTGGCTGCTGGCCGGATATCTGCTTTAGCTCCTCTACGGCCGAATCGATAATTTTGATATTATGGATCGCTTCACCCAGCCCTATGTTGATTACGATCTTTTCGATCTTGGGAATCTGCATGGGGTTGACGTAGTCGAACTGCTCCTTGAGCTGCGGCGCCACCGTTTCTTCATAGAATGCTTTAAGTTGTGACATGTTGTTCCTCCGAGAACCGTCGGCTAAACGGCCCTATGCATCAATCATTTCATTGCATTTTCTGCAGATGCGGACCGTCTTGCCATCGTCCAGGGTTTTCTTTTTTACCCTTACGGGTTCAATGCACTTGTTGCACATCAAAAGAACATTGGACCAGTCGATCGGCGCTTCGCTCTCGAGTATCCCACCTTGCCGATTTTGGGCGCTGGGTTTCGTGTGCCGTTTTACGATATTGATATTCTCGATGAGGAGACGTCTTTTCTTCCGGTTGACTTTAAGGACTTTTCCGACCTTGCCTTTATCCTTGCCAGCAATGACCTTGACCTTGTCATCTTTCTTTATCTGAATAGATTCTCTGATCATTTCATATTCTCCACAGGGCAAAGCCGTTATTAAAGCACCTCGGGTGCCAGGGATACAATTTTCATAAACCGCTTGGCACGCAACTCTCGGGCAACCGGGCCGAATATTCTTGTGCCCAATGGTTCCCGCTGGTTGTTGATCAACACGGCAGAGTTGTCATCAAAACGGATGTAAGACCCATCGGGCCGCCGAATCTCCTTTTTGGTCCTGACCACGACCGCCCTGAGTACGTCTCCCTTTTTGACCTTGGCATTGGGAATGGCTTCTTTCACGGAAACGACGATAATATCACCGATGCCTGCGTACCGCCGTTTGGATCCTCCCAACACTTTGATGCAGTACACGGAACGTGCGCCCGAGTTGTCCGCTACCGTCAATCTTGTTTCGGCCTGAATCATGTTTATCGTCCTTTGTCACTATACGGCTTTTTCGATAATGTCGGTAACGCGCCACCGCTTGAGCTTGCTGATGGGCCGGGATTCCGTAATCATCACCTTGTCCCCGATGTTGCAGCTGTTGTCCTTATCGTGGGCGGCGAATTTGTTGCGTCGTCTGATATACTTCTTGTATAATGGATGTTTGACCAACCGTTCCACCTGTACAACGGCGGTTTGGTCCATCTTGTCGCTAACCACGGTGCCGATGAGTTGTCTTTTTATTCCGCGCTTTTTCATGACCGCATCTTAATTTTCTTTTTTGGGTTGCGATTTATCGTTCAATACAGTCTTCAACCGGGCGATATCCTTCTTGGTCTGCCCAATTTTTTTGGGGTTTTCCAGTTGCCCGATCTCGTGCTGAAATCGAAGATTGAACAGGGTTTCCTTCAGACTGGCGACCTTCTGCTGAATCTCTTCTGCATTAAGGTCCCTGATTTCGGACGCTTTCATTATAACTCGCTCCTCTCCACAAACCGGGTTTTAACGGGAAGCTTGTGGGCGGCGAGACGGAGCGCCTCCATGGCCAACTCTCTGCTCACACCGGTCATTTCATACAGTACCCGGCCCGGTCGAATAATGGCCACCCACCCTTCAGGCGCCCCCTTGCCCTTGCCCATGCGGACTTCAGCGGGCTTTTTGGTGTAGGGTTTATCCGGAAAAATGCGAATCCAGATCTTACCGCCCCTTTTTACATGGCGGGTCATGGCGATACGCGCCGCTTCAATCTGTTTCGAGGATATCTTTCCACAATCGATGGCCTGCAACCCAAACTCTCCGAAATTCAGATCGCTGCCCCGATAGGCGGCCCCTTTCATTCTTCCCTTTTGACTTTTACGGTATTTGACCTTTTTAGGGCTCAGCATTTCGACTCTCCCACAAGCCTAACCACCAATTTCAGCTTGATCCTTTTTTAGAATTTCCCCGTGGAACACGAATACCTTGATTCCAACGATTCCATATGTGGTGCGGGCTTCGGTGATGCCGTAATCGATATCCGCTCTCAGGGTATGCAGGGGAACCCGTCCTTCGCGGTACCATTCGGTACGCGCCATTTCGGCACCACCGAGTCGACCCGAACAGATGATTTTCACTCCCTGGGCGCCAAAACGCATCGCTGAAGAGACTCCGCGCTTCATGGCCCGCCTGAAAGCAACACGCCGCTCGATCTGCATGGCTACATTCTCAGCGACCAGTTGCGCATCCACTTCCGGTTTCCTGACCTCTTGGATGTCAATCAGGACCTCCTGACTAACACGACCTTCGAGTTCTTTCTTGAGCTTTTCGATCTCTGACCCTTTCTTGCCGATGACGATTCCGGGACGCGCGGTGAAGATACGCAGTCGAACCCGACGGGTGGATCGTTCGATTTCTATTTTCGCAACACCTGCGTGGTGGAGTTTATCTTTGATGAACTTTCGAATCTGATAGTCTTCAAAGATGTAGTCCGCGTATTTCTTACCGGCAAACCACCGGGATTCCCAGGTTTTTACGATCCCCAGCCTTAGTGAGATAGGGTTGACTTTCTGGCCCAAGCTAATTTCCTCCTTATTGTAAGGAACCTTCTGCTAACACGACGGTGATGTGAGCGGTTCTTTTGAGTATCCGCGACCCTCTGCCCCTTGCTCTGGCTTTAAACCGTTTGAGGGATGGCCCCTGATTGACAATCAGATTCCTTACAATCAAGTCATCCACGTCAAGGCTTGTATTCTGATCAGCGTTGGCAACGGCAGAACGAACAATCTTCTCGACAATACCAGCAGATTTCTGTGGCATGAATTTGAGTGCATTAATTGCAGCTTCCGCTGGTTTTCCCTTGATGGCATCGACAATCATTCTCACTTTATGAGGAGATATGCGCACGTAGCGTTGTGTAGCTCTAACCTCCATTTAGGGCCTTCCTTTTTTATCTTTTAACCTTAGATTTTCTGTCCGCTGCATGCCCGTAGTAGGTCCGCGTTGGAGAAAATTCACCCAGTTTATGTCCGACCATATTTTCAGTGACGAAGACCGGTAAAAATTTTCTGCCGTTGTGCACAGCCAGGGTGATGCCGACCATTTCAGGCAGAATGGTCGATCGTCGGGACCACGTCTTGATGACTTGATTGCTCCGAGAGCCCTGTGCCTCGGTCACCTTATTAAACAGCTTCGGGTCTATATACGGTCCTTTTTTTAACGAACGTGGCATGATGTCTCCTACTGGTCGTCCATTTTCAAACTGAGCCCGCGCGGGCATTGGCGGGCGCGCTTATCAATCCGGGTTGCTACTTTGTCCGTCGCTTGACAATAAAGCGATCAGTGCGTTTGTTTTTGCGGGTTCGGTAGCCTTTCGTGGGAACGCCCCACGGCGAACACGGATGCCTACCGCCCGACGAACGCCCTTCACCGCCACCCATGGGGTGATCCACCGGGTTCATGGCCACACCGCGAACCTTGGGTCGACGGCCTCTCCAGCGACTTCGGCCAGCTTTACCCAGAGAGATATTTTCATGGGTCACATTGCCAAGCTGACCGACCGTCGCCTTGCATTTGAGCAAAACCATGCGAACTTCACCGGAGGGCAATTTGACCAATGCGTACCGATCTTCCTTGGCCATCAATTGAGCGAACGTACCGGCACTGCGAACGATCTGACCGCCCTTGCCAATCCGCAGCTCGATGTTGTGAATATGCGTGCCCAGCGGAATGTTGGCCAGCGGCAACGCATTGCCCGGCTGGATATCTGCGTCCGGTCCCGACATGACCGTATCGCCCACCGACAGTTTCAGCGGGGCAATGATGTAGCGCTTTTCACCATCGGCGTAATGCAGCAATGCGATTCGCGCGGATCGATTGGGGTCATATTCGATGGAAGCCACTTTTGCAGGGATGCCTTCCTTGTCACGCTTGAAGTCGATCATCCGATAATAGCGTTTGTGACCGCCGCCCCGTCGTCTGCTGGTAATTCGACCGTTGGTGTTGCGCCCGCCTGATTTCTTGAGAATGCGCACCAGGCTTCTCTCTGGTTTGGTTTTGGTTATTTCTTCAAAACCGGCGTAGTTCTGGAAACGGCGCCCCGGACTGGTCGGTTTAACTTTTTTGACTACCATCTTTTTACTCCTAGCGTCTAAACACCTTCGAAGAAATCGATATGTTCACCCGGCATCAAGGTCACAATAGCCTTCTTCCAATCCTTGCGCTTCCCCAGTATTCGACCGCGTCGCTTCCTCTTTCCTTTGACGCGAACCGTGCGCGTTTTGGCCACCTTAACCTTAAATATCTTCTCGACGGCCCGGGCGATCTCGACGCGGTTGGCATCTTTGGTGACCTCGAAAGAGACCTGATTGTTTTCCTCTTTCTGAATGTTGGTCTTTTCAGTAATGACAGGTCTTTTTATAATTTCGTACTGATTCATCAGCCCAATCTCCCCTCTATGCCTTCGATAGCCGGTTGGACAAGAACCAGCTTGGGATACTTGAGAATGTCATACACATTCAGACCGTTGGTCTGGAGCACCTTGACACCCGGCACATTGCGAGAAGAACGTTCAAGACGTTCATCTTTCTGATTGGTTATAATCAGCGCTTTTTCGGCATCCAGCACCTGAATGATTCCAGCAAAGACCTTGGTTTTGATCTCCTCCAGCTCGATCTTGTCTACAACCATCAGTTGCTGATCCTGCACTTTGCTGCTCAAGGCCATCTTCAGGGCCAGCTTTCGGACTTTCTTGGGAACCTTTTTAGAAAAATCCCTTGGTTCGGGGCCGAAAGCCACACCGCCGCCGCGCAGTATCGGTGATTTGATATCGCCTTTTCTCGCGCGACCAGTTCCTTTTTGTCGATAGAGCTTGTGCCGGCTGCCCCTGATATCGGATCGCCGTTTGACGGAAGCGGAGCCTGCTCGCCGGGCACCCAATTGGGCGGTGACAACCTGGTGGAGTACGCTTTTTTTGACCGGAACATTGAATATTGAGTCATTCAGTTCGGTTTGAGAAACAACGTCTCCTTCAACATTTACTACATCAACAACAGCCATAATGTTCCTCGTTCACGGCGCTCCTGCAACCGGTTGGCTTCATTGTTAAGAATCGGTTTGTGGAGAAGGCCTGAAGTCCCTTGGGTTATGCGAACAGGACCTTGTTTATGGTTACGATTCCTGAGCGGCAACCGGGCAGGGGGCCTTTCAGAAGAATAAGATTTTCGTCTGGACGGATATCAACAATCTCTAAATTTCTGACGGTCTTCGTTTCCCCACCGTATTGCCCGGGCATCCGTTTACCCTTGATAACCTTGGCTGGCGTAGCACTGCAACCGATGGAGCCGGGCACACGATGATTCTTGCAGCCGTGGGTCATGCGTCCACCGGCGAACCCATGACGCTTCATGACGCCTGAAAATCCGCGCCCCTTGGTAATACCGGTAACGTTGACTTTTTCACCGACAGCGAAAATCTCGGGACCGATGGTCTGACCCAGAGAGTAGTCATTCGGGTTCTCCACCCCCACCTCCTTAAGTGAAGAGAAGAAGCCTTTGCCGGCTTTCTTGAAATGGCCCTGAAGGGGCTTGGTGGTCTTTTTCTCCTTCTTGAGTCCGAAGCCCAGCTGAAGGGCGCTATATCCGTCCGTCTCGCCCTTCTTTATCTGAGTGACCACGCAGGGACCCACCTGCAAAACGGTGACAGGGATGTATTTTCCATTGGGCCCAAACACGGAGGTCATGCCCAGCTTTTTTCCTACCAGTCCTTTACACATCTCACTTATCCCATATTAAAGTTTGATCTCCACATCTACGCCTGGAGACAGATCAAGCTTCATAAGCGCATCGACGGTCTGTTGGGTCGGTTCGAGAATATCCAGCAGGCGCTTGTGGGTCCGCATCTCAAACTGCTCCCGGGATTTCTTATCCACATGGGGAGAACGAAGGACGCAGTACTTATTAATGGTTGTCGGCAACGGAATCGGCCCAACCACTTTGGCACCGGTCTTGCGGGCAGTGTCGAAAATATCACTGGCCGACTGGTCCAGAAGCTTGTGATCGTATGCCTTGAGCCGGATCCTGATTTTGGAGTTCATTATCATCGTTAGTGACTCTCTTTTTATTCTATTATCTCGCTGACGACACCGGCACCCACCGTACGGCCACCTTCGCGGATGGCAAACCGAAGCTCCTTCTCCATGGCGATCGGCGTTATCAGTTCCGCTGAAATCGCCACGTTGTCTCCGG
>JASFFF010000087.1:0-10288 GCA_050124445.1 Desulfosarcina sp. | reverse complement strand
ATGGATTCGAAAAAATGGATCGTTCCGTAAAAGGCTTTGATATAAAAAGCGCCCGTGGCCACCAACACCAGGGCCAGTACCAGATAGGGCCCCAGTTCCAGAGGGTTGCGGAATTTGAACGGTGGTGAATCGAACAAGGATCCCCAGCCGAACACCAGGCAGAAAACGCAATAGGCAACCACTGAGGAGATTCCTGCGGGAATGATCACTTCTGATTCAAAATCCGGATCCCGGTAGAGCACTTCGGCAGCAAACAAGGCTCCGGCCAGCGGGGCCCGAAAGATACTGCCCACACCGGCCCCAATACCGGCAGCCATCATGATCCGGCGCTCGCGATGGGACAGATTGAGCGTGGTGGCCAGAAAAGAACCGAATCCGGCACCGATTTGGGCAATGGGCCCTTCCCTGCCCCCGGATCCACCGGTGGTCAATGTAATCGACGAGGCAATGGTTTTAATGATGGGAACCCGGCTGCGGATGAATCCGCCCTTATTGTGGTAGGCATTGATGGCGGCGTCGGTACCATGCCCTTCGGCTTCCGGTGCAAAGGTATAGACCAACCAGCCGCTGACGAGGCCGCCGAGCGCCGGCAGGAACAAGAGCATCAAACGATTGAAGGGCACCGATGTGGGCGGCAGGAGGTGATGCTCGCCGGCCGGGGAAGGCGGACGGTAGCCGGCGGCCATATCCAAAAAAAAATGGATGCCCAGCTGACAAAGATAGTGAAAGGCGATAGAACCCAGGCCGGCAATCAATCCAATGGCCACAAAATAGACCGACCAACGGGTCGCCTGGGCGACATTAAATTGGGTCAGTTTGCCTTTGATCCCTTCGATGGCACCCGATTTATTTTCTGTTTCCGGCATGATTTAGGGGTTGTTTTCCAACTCCTGAATTCCCTGGTAGACGGTATCGAACAACTTTTCTACATCATCAGCTTCCATGCAGGAGAAGGCAACCCGCAGATTGGATTCGCCCAGTGCTATCAATCCCACACCGTAGCGGTCCAATAGGTGAATGCGAAGGGCCTCCGCATTCACGGTTTTCAGCCGGATGCACATAAAGTAGCCGGAGTTGAACGGGTAGACCTCCCAGGCATCGGCGTATTTCGGATCTGTTGATATGGCCTTGACCCGTTGGGCCCGATCCATGAGAATCTCGAATTTGGCCCGCTTCTCAGCGACGTTTGTTTCGTTCTGCATGGATTTGAGCAAGATGGTCTGGCTCAGATGTGAGGCATTGGAGAGGGTACCACGGATGCAACCGGCCGTCTTGCGCTCCAAGGCCTCGTAGATTGGCGCCGTATCACCGGAAATGGCGCTGCCGTAGGTAATGAACCCCACCCTCAGGCCCCACGCAAAATGCTCTTTGGTGGCACCATCCAATTTTATGGGCAGTATACCGGGGTGGGCACCGCACAAGCGGGCAAAGATGGATTCTTTGATCGACTGGGGTTCATAGAAGAGACCGAAGTAGGCATCGTCGGTGACAGCCAAAACATAGGTGCCTGCGGCAGCGATGTCGGTTAGCGTATCCACGATGCCGTCGGCTTCCGCTTCGCTGACCGTATACCCAGAAGGATTTTGGGGAAAATTGAGCACAACGGTGATTTTTCGGTTCTCTTCCGCTTCCTGGCGCACCGCTTGCTCGAAGGCGGCCAAATTGAACCCGCCCGCCGGGGTGAACAGCTCATAGTGACGGATACGGGCATTTTTGCGAACACCGAAAATCATGTTGTAATTGCCCCACATCATTTCAGGCAAAACGATTACATCGCCGGGATTGATCCAGACGTCTGCAACGGTTGCGATGCCGTGCGTAATCCCGCAGGTAACCACCGGGAGGCTCAGCGTTTTACCTGCCAAAGAGGGATTTTTTTTATATAGATCCGCCTGCCACTGTCTGCGCAGATCAGGAATACCAAAAGAGGGCGCGTAGGTCAGGCACTGGCTGGGTCTAATATGGTTGATGGCGGCCATCACCGTGTCAAAGTGCATGGTATGTCCGCCTTCTTTGGCAATACCGATTGTGGCATTGATGGTATGTGCCTTTTCCTTGGCCTCGGCACTCTGGCTGAGTATGCCTTTGGGGAAAAAGAGCTTTTTACCCACATCTGATAGCATGTCGTAGACGTGGGGGGCCGTTGTTTCGAGCGTTTGGTTCAATTGGTCAGCTAATGGATTCATGGGGCCGTTTCCTGATAGAATGTCCGCCAATCGCGCGATTTAAAAGGCGTATCGCGTCGGCACCGGCACATTAATGGGTTGTTTCCAACCGGTTGCGTTGCTCCCGGTAGCAGCCGCAACCGTTGAAGCACTGACGTGCTTTTGCCTTTCCGGCTGTTGACCGGAAATTCAAGCCACCGCTGCGCAGGTGGCCATTGACGCCCATTCGGCGTCAACGCCTTTTAGTTGGAGGGCAATTTACCACTGCGCGTTTTAATGATCTGCAAATATCCCGGCAAATGAGATATTTACTTTCTGCCATTCAACAATGTCAAGAGAAAAGCGCTTGAAAAATCAGGAAGATGGACCCGTACTGACAATAAGATGCAACGCCTTGTCGCGATGTTTTATTGATTCGCCAACGAAAAAAACCCCGCCACGTGTGCCCATGGCGGGGTCTTCGACAAATCGGGTGAACGGCGTCAGCGAACTACTTGCGCGAACGCTTGGAAGCCTTGAGCGGATTGATCTTTTGCGCGTTCCCGGACATGCTGCTGCCAACATGGGTCGCCAGATTGCAGTTGCCGTATTTCCACTTGCTGGTGGGCTCGGGACAGGCCGAACAATACCAACCTGATGAAATTTCCAAGGAGCGCTGGCAACCTTTGCATTGTTCTACGATTTCATGGCAGACACCACCGTTGTAGCCACAGCCCTTGGCTGTCATGAAGGCACATTCCTGGCCTTTGCGAATCGTTGTACATTTCATTGAAACAACCTCCCAATATGGTCTTTATGGCAAAACAAAAGGCCAAAGTGAAAGGATCCTTCGGCCTTTTCAAAAATCCAGCGATTTATAATCGAGTCAAATGCGCTTGTCAATCATTTTTTTAGGCGTTGTCGCCATGCTGATATACGTGGACATCACGCTGGGGGTAAGGAATGGAAATACCATTGCTGTCGAATGATTTTTTTATCTTTTCGGTCAGATCAAAATAGACCCCCCAATAATCTTCTACCTTGACCCAGGGACGAACCACAAAGTTCACGCTGCTGTCCGCCAGTTCGGATACCGAAATCTGCGGGGCCGGATCCTTGAGGATGCGCGCATCGGCCTCGATGATATCGGCCATCAGGGATCGGGCCTTGTCGATATCGTCTTCATAGCCGATACCCATGACCATGTCCACCCGCCGGGTGCCCTTGACTGTCCAGTTGACAATGTTGTCATCGGTCAGCTTGGCATTGGGTACGATGACGGTCTTGTTGTCGGCGGTCTTCAGCTGGGTGGTGAAAATCTGGATGGCCTCCACCACGCCGAAGACCCCGGCGCCTTCGATCAGATCGCCCACCTTGAAAGGCCTGAAAATGATCAATAGAAAACCGGCGGCAAAGTTTGACAGCGAGCCCTGAAGGGCCAAGCCGATGGCCAGACCGGCAGCACCGAGGATGGCGATAAACGAGGTGGTCTGGATGCCCAGCTGCCCCAACGCCGCGATGACGACAAACGCCAGCAGGCCGATGTAGACCAGGTTGGCGGTAAAGGTCACCAATGTGGCATCGACCTTGCCCTTGGCCATTACCCGCTGCACCAGTTTGCGTACCCCTTTTGCCACCCATCGTCCGACGATGAAAATCGCCACGGCGGCCAATACCTTGAGTCCATAGACCGAAAGCAGTTGGAAAATCGTATCGAGAATCGCTTCCATTTTTCAGTTCCTTTCCCCGGGCTGCCGGCAAGGGCAGCAGGTTAGATGGTGGTTGTTCATGGTCGATCGTTAATTTGGCTTCGATCAACGCTTTTCGTTGAGAACGTCCGGTTACATGGTTTTGACAAATGCGTCCGCCTCTTTGATGGAACGCTTCATATCGGCGATCAAGGACGATACCTCGGCTTCGATGTCTGCGACCTCTTTTTTAAGCGAACTGACCGCCTGTGCGTTGAGATTGTGTTTGAGGTAGAGCACATAGTCTCGCAGGTTGTATAGCACCGGATCCATTGACGCTTCAGCCGTGGCCATGGACCGCTGCAGGCGTGAAAACCGCGAGCGGGTATCATGCAGGGAGGTCCGGCTTTTGGACTTCAGTTTGGCGTTCTGAATGGAGGCGATTTCCGATTCCCACTCCCTGAACAAGTCGGCCGCAATGCGCTCAACCTTGTCGATGCGATCACGCACCGCATCGGCGCGCTCTTCGCAGGCCCGGTAGTCTTGGCTGAGTTTTTGGTAGACATCCTCCAGTTCGCCGCCATCGAAGCCATACATGGCCTTGATCCGCTCCACGACGGTGGCAAACTGCTCGGACGCCTTGGCCTGTTCCTCGCGCGCCTTTTCAACGTTGTCTTTTAGCAAGTGCCGCTTCTCTTTGCCCATCTTCTCCCATACGGCGTAATAAGTTGTCTGGCAACCGGCGCTGAAGAGCAGAACCGCCAGCAGGGCAATGGCATGCAGGCGCTTGCCGTATGACAGTGAAATGCGAACGCTGCTTTTTTTTTCAGTCATGGACTGCCACCATTCAGTAACGGGTTCGACATGTGTGGCGGCGGCCCGGGCACGACGCTGTGAACGGTGCATGTTAAAGGATCGAGCACCGGTGCCGTCCGTATGGCCTTCGACGACGACTTTCAATTGGGGATTGGCAACCAGCGCAGCGGCTATGCGATTAATGATCGGCAAATGAACAGCCTTTCTCATGGTATTACCTTCACTTGCAAGGCAGACCTGAAATGTGGATCAATTGATTGTGGAGTTATTTAGGTAGTGACTGTGCATACATGGCCAATTTGCTCGATGTCGGCGTTGTTCTCAAAATTCAATCCTCGGAATATCAACCACATGCCTGCGGATAAATTTTTCGCACGCCTTGATCTCAACCAAATTTGCCTATTTCTGGACGAACACTAAGTAAAACCGCTAAAGGTGATTCGCCAGCTTGAACCAAGGGTCACGTGCCGGCGGTGCGGATTTTGTAGACTTCTTAATTTTGCCTACAACTGCAACCAAGTCAAAATCAACACTTTTCTACACCAGACTGAATAAAGTCAAAATAATCTTGTTTTTTGAAAAATCCAGTCTTGCCTGAAAAATTCTATCCTGACCGCCGAGGACCGATGAGAAGAAGTCGGTTATCACCCTGGCGCTGCCTAAAAAACTCACCATCTTCTGGCAACAGACCAACCGATTTTCACCACCAGGCGCACCCACCAAAGCAGTGCATTGACTTTTCAGTCAAATGGGCTATGTTTGACCAGCATCCGCAAGCGCACAGGCTGCCTATGGCCACCGTCGCACGCTTCACCGGCAGCTTACCTATAGATAAGGATTTGGAAAACATGATTTTGGAAGAAGCGCGGCAAGTTTTGCAAATCGAAGCAGACGGCATATTGAGACTGATCGACCGGATAGATCGGCGGTTCGATCAAATGGTCGAGGCGATCATGTCCGCCACCGGTCGGGTAATCATCAGCGGTATCGGCAAATCCGGCATCATCGGTCGCAAAATCGCCGCAACCCTGAACAGTACCGGAACCCGATCGCTTTTTCTGCATCCTGTAGAGGCCATGCATGGAGATTTGGGCATTGTGGGCCCGGATGATATTTTTCTGGCCATGTCTTACAGTGGCGAAACCGAAGAATTGAACCTTCTGATGCCCAGCATCCGCGACATTGGCTGCACGGTCATCGCCATGACCGGAAACAGCGACTCAACCCTGGCCAAGCATAGTGATATCGTCATCGATGTGGGTGTAGAGAAAGAGGCCTGTCCCCTGGGTTTGGCACCCACAGCCAGCACCACGGCCCTGTTGGCCATGGGAGATGCCTTGGCGGTCGTACTGATTAACAGGAAAGAATTCAAAACCAGCGACTTTAAACGCGTTCATCCCGGCGGCGCATTGGGCCAGCGACTGTCCCGCCAGGTGAGCGACATCATGTTCAGTGGAGAGGCCATCCCCAGCGTTACCGTTGGCGCGTCCATGCAGGAAGCCATAGAGGAGATGGATCGTCACGGTCTGGGCGCCTTGATCATCGTTGACAACCATCAACAATTGGCCGGCATATTCACCGATGGCGATCTAAGGCGAATCATCGCCCAGAAAAAACCGGTATTCGAGCAGTCGCTCAAAGAGGTGATGACCCCTTCCCCCTTGCATGCATTTCCACAGACACCGGCTTTCGATGCGCTTAACGTCATGGAGCAGCACGAGATCACCGTACTACCGATCATCGATGCGTCGCAACGGGTATTGGGGATTTTGCACCTGCACGACATCCTCGGAAAAGGTGAATTCAAGTTCAACGGGCGCGAACCCGAAAAACGAAGCCGACTTCAACTGCTAGCCGGCAAGGAGCCCTTGTGACTCAGATGACTGTAGAGACCAGTATCCAGGCCCTTGGTCCGGCCAAGATCCCATCGCCATTGCTGAATGAGAAGCGTGGCGGGATTCACCAGCTGTTTGTTTCCGATGACGATCAGATAATGATCAATATCAAACGCGCGGACATCGAAGCGGTGCTGTCGAAGGCTGACCCCCCGCCGGCCTTCGAACTGGCCGGCCCACGGCGCAAGGTCTATTTCGACGCATCCAAGCTAAGATGTGCCATCACCACCTGCGGTGGGCTATGCCCCGGATTGAACGACATCATCCGGGCCATCGTTCTGGAACTGCACTATCAATACGGTGTCAAGCTCATCTACGGTATTCGCCACGGCTTGGAAGGGTTCATCCCTGAATTCAACCACGATTTTCTGGATCTGACACCGGATCGGGTGAGTACCATCATGGATATGGGCGGTTCCATTCTCGGTTCTTCACGGGGCGCTCAGGACATCGATCGCGTGGTCGATTGTCTTGAGGTGAACAACATCGGTGTCCTTTTCATGGTGGGTGGGGACGGCACGCTCATGGCTGCATCCAAAATTGCGGATACCATTTCCCAGCGGGGCCTTAAAATCAGCGTGGTGGGCATCCCCAAAACCATCGACAACGACATCCATCTGGTCTCGCGGTCTTTCGGCTTTGACACGGCGGTAGACGTGTCCCGGATGGCCATTCAGGGTGCGCACAACGAAGCCATTGCCTATCCCAACGGCGTGGGCCTGATCAAACTCATGGGCCGGCACTCCGGATTCATCGCGGCCACGGCCGCTTTGGCTCAACAAGATGCCAATTTCGTGTTGATTCCGGAGGTGGATTTTGACCTCGACGGACCCAACGGTCTTCTGGCAGCGCTGGAGGAGCGGGTGACTCGACGAGGCCATGCGGTGATCGTTGTGGCCGAAGGGGCCGGTCAGAAATTTTTTGAGAATATCAATGAACGCCACGATGCTTCTGGCAACATCCGCTTGCACGACATCGGATGGTTTTTAAGAGACGCCATCAAGACCCATTTCGCTGAAAGGCATCTGCCGCTGAACATCAAATATATCGATCCCAGCTACATGATTCGCAGCCTGCCGGCCAATGCCAACGACAGCGTTTTTTGCGGTTTTCTGGGCAGGGATGCGGTGCATGCGGGAATGGCAGGTAAAACCAAACTGGTCATCGGCCACTGGAACAACCATTTTGTTCACGTGCCCATGGAGGCCACCGCCGGTCGTCGCAAGCAGGTCAGGCCCAACGGCAAGCTATGGACCACGGTCTTAGAGTCTACCGGCCAGCCATCCTTGAAAAATACGCTTGAACCGCCCAATGCCAAATGAGTTGACATAGCCAGGTGGTTTTTTTCTTTTGTACCTGCTCGGGTGCCATCCAGTTACTTAACAGATAACGTTGAAGAGAATTTCTCTCCACGCTCGGCTTATCCGACCATCTTTGCCAGCAGTCCAGTGACCACCTCTGCATGGCGGCTTGCCGCCCCCTGATTGGCAAGCACCGACCGTTTGGCCAAACGTCCCAATCGCCGGGCCTCTTCGGGATGACCGAGCAGGCGACCGGCTTTCTCCACCAGTGCCGCTATGTCCGGGACACACTGCCCGCCGCCAGTTTTTTCAAGCAGGGCCCTTGCCTCTTCGAAATCCTCCATGGAGGGACCGAAAAGCACCGGTTTGCCCCACACGGCGGGCTCCAGTACATTCTGTCCGCCAAGTGGCACGAGGCTGCCCCCACAAAAAACCACCGAGGCAAGTCCATAGACGTTGCGCAATTCACCGATGGTGTTTAAAATCACCACCGGTGCCTGCCGGAAACCCGGTTGCCGTTCGAGATCCGTTCGATACTGCCAGTCAATCCCCAAGTTGCGGGCAAGCGTTGCGATTCGCGACGATTTTTCTATGTGCCGCGGCGCAACAATGAAAACCAAGCCTGGAATCGATTTCGCCAGCTGTTCATAGGCGCGCATCAGCATTTCCGCTTCCGCACCCCTTATGCTGCCGGCGACAAAAACCGGCGTGTGGTTGCCTACCGCGTAAATCTGCCTCAGGTGTTCTAGAAAGCGGTTGTTTTCCGTTGCCTCAAGTACGTCTGTTTTCACGTTACCGTTAATATGGACCCGTTTGGCCGGGGCACCAAGACCGATAATACGCCGCGCATCGGCTTCCGAAATCATGCTGAAGGCGTCCACCCTTTCGAGAACGGGTTTGATCAGCGGTCGAATCAGGCGGTACGAGCGAATGGATCGAGGGGAAATACGGCCATTTAAAAAAACCGTCGCAATCCCCGATAAGTGGGCTTTGGTAATCCAGTTGGGCCAAATTTCAGTCTCCAGGCAGACCAGCATATCGGGTCGCTGGGCGGCTATGAACCGCGCGACGGCCCACCACAGATCAATAGGCGCATATTGGACGCTGGCCCGGCCGGAAAATTGCCTGCGGGCATAGCGTTGACCGCTTGTTGTGGTGGTGGTAAGCAGGATTGACCCGTCTGGGCAAACCGCATCCAACGCCGCAACAATGGCCCCCGCAGCCTTTACTTCTCCTACGGATACCGCATGAATCCAAATTGTGGGACGGGTTCGACGTCGACGCCGCGCGGCGTGTTGATCATATCCCAGCCGTTGCGCCAGGGCTTTTTTGCGCTCCGGATGGTTGATCCCATGGCACCAAACCATCGGCAGGACGATCATGGCCAGGCCGGAAGCCAAACAATTATATATGAAATGCCAACTGTTCATGAATGCATGCAGAAACAGGCTTAATCGATTTCGATGGGGGGCTCAACAGCAATGGGCGTTCGCTGCACTTGAACCAATCGGCCCCGCTTTATGCGTAGCATCTGCAACGCTTTTTCCGCCTCACCGTTGGCCGCGAAGGCCGTGCGGCCGGTGACCCCATCGAAGCCGTCCAACTGCAAAAGGGCCTTTTTTAGGTCACGCCTCGAATCGCTGGCCGTCTGCCGCATGGTTTGGAACAAAATCATGGCGCTATCGTAAGCCAGGGCTTCGATAATCCCGGGAAGCTCATCGTAGGCGTTTTGGAACGTCGAGATGAATGCTTGGATCGATTCAGATTGACTTCCGGAAAAAAAACCGTCTGTGATCAGCGCTTCTTTCATATAATCGCCGGACATCCGCAGCAGCGTCTCTGAGTTCCACAGATTCGTTCCCAGCAGATATACGTCGCGAATATCATAGTATGGCAGCTGCGGTATGACCAAACCCGCTTTTTTAGGCGCATCAGGGATAAAGACCGCATCGAAATCGACCTGGGGGTACCATTGATCGTCTCTGGCGGGATTGCGCCGCATGATATCGTCAATCGTTTCCCGGTCCAGGGGAATACCGCTGATCTGCACAACCGGATCGGCAATCAATTCTCGGTCGGATGCGTCCGGCTGAGGCATGAACCAGGGCAATACGTGCCGGCGCACGGGTGACGCAATCCCGGACAAGTCGTCGGGCGGATCATAATAGAGCCCTACCATTTTTTTTATGGGCTCGGCGAAATCGGTTCCCGTTGGATCGTAAGGCTCGACGGCGTTAACCACGCCACCGTATTCAACCACTTGATCCCAAAACAAGTTCATGTATGTCCGTCCGTAGTTTTCATCAGGGTACAAAACGGCAAAGCGCTTGACACCCAGCTCCTCGACGGCAAAGGACACCAGTGCACGCGCCTGCATTTGGGGAGTGATAAAATTTCTGAATACGTAGGCGCCCATGTCCGGTATGCCTTCCCGCTGGGTGAAT
>JASFFF010000086.1:0-10361 GCA_050124445.1 Desulfosarcina sp. | reverse complement strand
GGATCAACGGCGGTGCCATGGCTTCGCCAACGCGCAACCGGCCGTGGGCAAAGGCGACGCCATTGGCGGTTCCGGTTTCGAGCACCCCCAACTCTCGCCCGCTTTCGCGGATGGCCCCCTGGGGGCACACGGCCATGCATCCACCGCAGCCGTGGCACAATTCGGGAAAGGTCAGCACGGTGTCGCCAATCACCGTTATGGCCCGGAAACGGCAGATCTCCATGCACCGCTTACAACCATCGCAGGTGTTGTGATCGATCACCGGAATCGGGGTGAACACCGTTCGGCTGGATTCAATCGCGGGTCTTAAAAATAAATGGGCGTTGGGCTCTTCCACGTCGCAGTCCAGCAGTTGGACCGGCCCGTTTACACTCACGGCCAGATTGGTCGCCACGGTTGTTTTCCCGGTCCCCCCTTTTCCACTGGCGATACTGATAATCATATAATTCTCTCCCTCTTAAAAACCTGCCGTGTGGCAGGATGTCATCGCGTAGTCCGGTAAATGATCCAACCATTCCCATCGCATGATTCGTGCCGATTCTAAGCATAAGTTCAAAAAGGGTCAAGGAGATATTTTGCATATGCCCAAAAAAATCAAGCAACGGGACCTGTCGATCAGCAAGAATTTGATTAACCAAGTAAGAACGGATGCTTGCCGATAAGCCCAAACAAGCGATTTGATCTTTTTGTGGGCAGGTGCACCAAAAGGATCGGAGGTGTTCAAGCGATGGTTATGCCATCCCATCGGGCCCGCTGTGGGTTCATGCCAGTAGTGTCGCCCAAACAGGACACCGCAGTATTCATACAGTCGCAAAACGGCAACACAATCTCCGGCTGCAATGATGGGGCGTAATGACATTAAAAAGAATATTGGTTGGTTAGACAATATGACGGATTTAGTGGATCGGGCACAATTTATGCTGGACCTTAACAATTGGCAGGTTCCGATTTGCGGACACATGGGCTGTCGGTTCTGTTTCGCAAATGCTCAAGGGCAATACACTTGCACATGACAACCTTTAATCAGATGAGGAGGCGTATTCAATGAGTGATGACCTCATTCAGTTGGGTGGCAAGAAAAAACGCAGTACGTTTATGGACAAGGTCAAGGAGATCCTGCCGGAAGGCGGCAATCTGAATCTCTGCCTCACCTGCGGGGCCTGTTCGTCCGGGTGCCCGGCTACCGGTCTCGATGGCATGGATCCGCGCAAGTTTTTACGCATGGCGGCATTGGGCCTGGACGAAGAGATCGCCAAATCGGACTGGCCCTGGATGTGCACTATGTGCCAGCGCTGCATCTATGTATGTCCGATGAAGATCGACATTCCGCAGCTGGCCTACAATGCCCGAGCCCTGCGCCCACGGGAGCAGCGACCCAAGGGAATCCTGGGATCCTGCGACATGGCCCTGCGCAATGAGAGTACCAGCGCCATGGGCACCTCCCCCGATGACTTCGTCTTCGTGGTTGAGGATGTGCTGGAAGAATACCAGGAGGCCCAGCCGGAATTCGCCGACATGCAGGCACCCATCGACAAAGAAGGCGCCGAATTTTTCCTGAACCAGAATTCACGCGAACCGGTCACCGAACCGGATGAATTGGTGCCGCTGTGGAAAATTCTGCATCTCGCCGGTGCGGACTGGACATACGGCAGCGCCGGATGGGCTGGAGAGAATTATTGTATGTTCTTGGCGGATAACGACGCCTGGGAGCAAGTCACCCGTACGACGGTCAACCAGGCCAACAAATTGGGGGTGAAAACGTTTCTCAACACCGAGTGAGGTCACGTGACCTTCTCAGTCCGGGCCGGACTGAAAAAATTCAATTTGGAACACACCTTTGAAGTCAAGAACATTTATGAGTACTACGCCAAATGGATCCGCGAAGGTAAGCTGAAAGTCAATTCAGACTGGAACAACGACCTCAAGATCAAATTCACGGTACAGGATCCCTGCCAAATCGTGCGCAAGAGTTTCGGCGATCCCATCGCCGAAGACCTGCGCTTTGTGGTAAAATCGGTGGTTGGTGAAGAGAATTTCATCGATATGCAGCCCAACCGCTCCAACAACTTTTGTTGTGGCGGCGGTGGCGGTTTCCTGCAATCCGGTTTCAAGGAGCAGCGCCTCAAGTACGGTATGCTCAAGGACCAGCAGATCAAGGCCACCGGTGCCGATTACTGCATCGCCGGCTGTCATAATTGCCACGCTCAGATCCACGAATTGAGCGAACACTACGGCGGTGGCTACCCCGTGGTTCACCTATGGACCCTGATCTGCCTATCCTTGGGCATTCTGGGCCCCAACGAACGCGAATACCTGGGGGATGATCTCAAGGAGGTGAATGTGTTTCATCCGGAAACGGCCATGTAACATCATCGGTAATGCCAATGTTGCATGCATGGGCCTGTCACCCGAGTGGCTCACAGGTGCCCCGTCGGGTGGCAGGCCAACCATCCGAAGCACGATTATGGAACCTCGATTCACCATTTCAGAACTGGAAACCCGCTGGGAAAAGGCCTTGAAGGCCACGCGCATGGCGGCAGTCGGTCACCATCGGGCCTACCGTAAATTGAAATCAGCGGCGGCCGATATCGTGTCCAGACCCGTCGATATCAATGACTATTTCCCCGCAGTAGAAAATTTGATCCGTCTGCTCGATGAGTTGGATCCCTGCGGCTGTGAGAGCATCTTTGCCATATTCAGGACCCGCATTTCACCGTCGAGCATCTGGGATGTGCGCATGTTGAGAATGGAGTGCCGTGATTTGCTGGCCCATCTTAAAAGCTTCGACGCGTGGCGCCGTGACCGACACCATCTGCGGATGGTGAAATAGGCTGAGGCTTTCATCAAAACCCCTCCTTTGTATTGCCAACCATCGCTGCGCGGGCCCCTTCCGTCAATGATCAGGCTGGAAAAATCGTGTTGATTCGCGTATGGTCAAATGACTGACAGATGTGAAGGCAATGGTATCCGCAATGAAAAAACACACGCAGACGCCCATCCCGGACAACGTCACCGACATTATTTTGGAAAGCATTTCCGACGGTGTGTTCACCGTCGATCACGAGTGGCGCATCATGTCCTTTAACCGTGCGGCCGAAAAGATTACCGGCATTCCCCGTCATGAAGCCATCGGGCGGCATTGCTGGGAGGTCTTTCGCGCCAACATGTGCGAAGCCAACTGTGCATTGAAGCGGACCATGAAAGAAGGAACCTCTTTGACCAACAGTTCCACTCATATCATCAACAGCGATCGCCAGCGAATCCCCATTACGGTATCCACTGCGCTGCTCAAAAGCAGCACCGGAGAGGTGCTGGGCGGCGTGGAGACCTTCCGGGATCACAGTGTGGTCGAGGCCCTGCGCAAACGGCTGGACGGCCGATTTCAAATCGGAGACATCGTCAGTCGCAGTGCCGCCATGCACGACATTCTGGCCATTTTGCCCATGGTGGCGGAAAGCGGCAGCACCGTCTTGCTCGAAGGGGAGACCGGAACGGGTAAGGAGTTGCTGGCCCGCGCCATCCACGACGCCAGCTTGCGCAAAGACAAACCGTTTGTGGCCATCAACTGCAGCGCGCTGCCGGACACCCTGCTCGAGTCCGAACTGTTCGGCTACAAATCCGGCGCCTTTACCCACGCGGTCAAGAACAAACCCGGCTATTTTGCCGTCACCGATGGGGGCACCATTTTGCTGGATGAGATTGGCGACACCAGTTCGGCCTTCCAGGTGAAGCTGCTGCGGGTTTTGGAAGAGCGGGCGTTCGTTCCGCTTGGGGCGGTGAAAGAAGTCAAGTCTGATGTGCGTGTGATCGCCGCTACCAATACCAACCTGACCGACCTGGTTGCAAACGGCAGGTTCCGCCAGGATCTCTTCTACCGCATCAACGTGGTCCGACTGCACCTGCCACCGCTTCGGGATCGCAAGGAAGATATTCCTTTGCTGATCGACCATTTCATCGAAAAAATGAACTTGATCCGTGGAAAGTCAATATCCGGCGTGGACGAAGAAACCCTCCAAATTCTCATGTGCCACGATTATCCGGGTAATATCCGCGAATTGGAGAACATCATCGAGCACGCCTTTGTGCTGTGCAGCAGCGGCCCCATCCAGGCCCGGCATTTGCCCGGCGGATTTGTCCGACGTCCGCTGCCACCCGATGAAAACGCATCGTTGGCCCACACGCTCGATTCAACCGAAGCGGTCGCCATCATGAACGCGCTCAAGTATCACAACTACAACCGGCTGGCGGCAGCCAAGGCCCTGGGCATGCACAAAAGTACGCTTTTCCGTAAGATCAAGCGCCTTGGCATCGTGCTGCCAAAAATTGATGGGCGCTCAAAACCTCAGCCGCATTCGTAGATGCGCAAAATTGCGGAAGTCATCTTATCAGTTCGTTGCAAGTTTGCGACCCCACCCTCATTTGGCTTAACCGGACATATTGCCCCTATGGCCTAACCAATCGTTATTTATTGTTTTTATAAAAAATGAATGATTCGCCGGAGCTGGCATGCGCCTTGCCATAGCTGTAAGTGACCATCCAGGAGGGAGTCATGAAAATTGCCGTCACTGTTTGGAACGATCGCATTTCGCCGGTGTTCGACGCGTCACACCGGCTGTTGATCGCCGACATCGAGAATCACCGCATCACGGACCGATCCTATCTGGTCTTCGATCCAACACTGCCGGCCAATCTGGCCAAGACCCTGACAACGCTCGACGTGCCGGTCCTGATCTGTGGCGCCGTATCCAAGGTCCCGGCAACCATCATCGCCGACGGCGGGATTCAATTGGTGCCCTTTATCGCCGGCGAGGTGGACCGGGTGCTCGACGCATATGCCAAAGAAGGGGCGGTAGCGCCCGCATTTGTCATGCCCGGCTGCCGCAGCAGCACCGTGGCAACCGGCAATAGATAAATAATCATGCAGTAATGTGGCCCGTTGGCCATGTGTGCATGGACATCAAGCACGTTCTGGTGGAGACCCGACAGCAACGGTACCCGCCGCAACAATGAAAAGATAAGGAGACCCCTTGAAACCCATTTTGCTGGTGACACCCAACCGTTCCCGCTTTGGCGACATCTCGTCAGCCATTCAAGATCTGGGCGGCCAGATCGACTGGGCGCCTTCGGGCCGCCAGGCCATGGAAATCATCAGGCAGCAAGCGGTTGAACTGGTTGTGACGGATGAACAACTGGGCGACATGACAGGGCTGGAAATGATCGCAGGCCTGATTGCCGTTAATCCAGCCATCAATTGCGCCGCAGTCAGTTCGTTGTCCGATAAAGCCTTTCATCAGGTCAGTGAGGGGCTGGGCATTGTGATGAAGCTTCCGCCTGTCCCAAGTCGGGCCGATGGGAAACGATTGATCAACCGCCTGAATCAGATTGTGGGCGCTGCACCAACAACACCGCTTTCAGCAACGAGGTAAACATAATGAAAAACCCACCCAATGGAATCGACATCATGGACCAGCCACCCCAACCGGACCCGGACATGTTGGCCAAACAGTCCCTGACCCGAATTAAAAATAAAATCATGATTATGAGCGGCAAAGGCGGCGTAGGCAAATCCAGCGTTTCCGTCAATCTGGCCATCGCTTTGTCAGAAATGGACTTTACGGTCGGTTTGATGGATGTGGATATTCACGGGCCCGATATCCCAAGAATGCTGGGTCTTTCAGGCATGATGGCGGGCAATCCCAGTTTAAAGCAACTGGATCCCATGCACTATTCCGACACGCTTGCGGCCGTTTCCATAGAATCACTCATGCACAACAAGGACGATGCCGTGATCTGGCGCGGTCCGATCAAGCACGGTGCCATCCGGCAGTTCATCGGCGAAGTGGCCTGGGGCGACCTGGACTATTTGATCATCGACGCCCCCCCGGGAACCGGTGACGAACCGCTGACCGTGGCCCAGCTGATCAAGGACGCCCAGGTCGTCATTGTGACCACTCCCCAGGAGATCGCCTTGGCGGATGTGAGAAAATCGATCAGTTTCTGTAAAACCGTCAAGATGAACATCCTCGGGATGGTGGAAAACATGAGCGGCTACACCTGTCCACATTGCGGAAAGGCGGTCGATCTTTTCGGCTCTGGCGGTGGTGAACAAACCGCACTTCAACATGGGTTGAAGCTGCTGGGCCGCATCCCCTTCGATCCCCTGCTGGTCCAATGCGGGGATGCCGGGATTTCCTACCAGAAGCACTATCCCGATTCCGCAGTGACCCGGGCATTTGGAGAGATTGCCCGAAAAGTAGCAGATGTCCCTCAAACATAAGCGCCGGATAGAACGGCGTAAGATCGGCGTAGTGAACAAAAGGAGCATCCGACATGAAAATTGCCCTTAGTGCAACAGGAAAAAATCTTAATTCATCTATCGATGAACGCTTCGGTCGCTGTCGGTATTATCTGATCGTTGAAACCAATGACATGAGCCATGAAGCGTTGGAAAACACCAACGCCGACTTGTCGACCAGCGCCGGCATTCAATCGGCCGCCCTGGTGGCATCCAAAGGCGTGGAAGCGGTCATCACCGGCAACTGCGGGCCCAAAGCCATGCAGGTCTTTGATTCCGCCCATATCACCGTTATTACCGGTCAGCGCGGAACCGTCAACGAGGTGGTCGAGCAGTTTAAAAACGGCCGACTGCAGCCATCGGCCGACACCCATACAATCCCGGTAGCAGACGTTTCAGCGGATGAAGCGCTCCGAACAGGCAGGCCCGGCGGCGGCCGCGGTATGGGTGGTTGTGGTCGCGGCATGGGCGGTGGCGGTATGGGAATGGGCATGGGACGCCGGTGCAACCGCTCGTATGGCGTCGACGCTTCTGCTGCCCAACGGCCTCTTGGCCAGGCGGCTGGAGAAAATGAGCTGGCGCACCTGCGGCAACAGGCTGACCAATTGAATCGACAACTACAGGCCATTCGGTCCAGGATCAATGATCTGGATGAAGGGGGGTCTTAACCATGACCAACGATTTTGACCAAATCAGCCAAGCAGCAGGCATTGAAAACCGATGACGTCCACCCAATACCGCCATCTGTTCGGCCCGGTGCCGTCCCGGCGGTTCGGCCGCTCGTTGGGCATTGACCTAACACCCTATAAAACCTGCAGCATGGACTGTGTTTTCTGCCAGTTGGGCCGTACATCAGACAAAACGCTGACCAGAAAACGCTATGTTCCCACAGCCGAGGTTGTTGCCGAAATCGAGCACTGGCTGAAGGTTGACGGGGAGGCCGACTACCTGACCTTGTCCGGGTCCGGCGAGCCCACCCTGCATGCCGAGTTCGGCAACGTGTTGTCCATGCTTCGCGACACACCCATTTTGTCTGCGCTGCTGACCAACGGCACGCTGCTTCAAGTGCCGGAAGTACGCGCCGGTGCAAGGTTGGCCGATGTGGTCAAGGTGTCGCTGAGTGTCTGGGACCAGCAATCGTTCTTTTGGGTCAACCGCCCCCACCCAAAGCTCGACTTCCGGTCCTACTACGATGGTTTAAAACAATTTCGTCACGAATTCAGCGGCCAACTGTGGCTGGAGGTGTTCTTGCTGTCCGGAATCAATGCCGTGGGCAAGCGCGTCGAAGCAATTGCTGCCTTGGCCCGGGAGTTGGCGCCGGACCGCATCCACCTCAATACCGTGGTACGACCGCCGGCCGAGGCGTTCGCCGCCGCGGTGTCGCTGCCTGAACTGGAGAAATTTTCCGGCCTGTTCGATCCACCGGCACACATTGCAGCTGAATCTAGCAACCGTCGATCGAAGGCATCCACGGCCGACCCATCCGTCATCCTGGCAATGCTCAGAAGAAGACCATGCACCAACGAGCAAATCCAGGCTGCGTTCGGCCTACACATCAATGAAGTCTCGAAAACCTTGGGGCAGCTGATCCGCAACCGGTTGATTCGCGCCACCGTAAAGCACAATGATATCTACTATCGGTCAGCCTGAAGTCGGATAAGTGACCGCGATACCCCTGTTAACCGTGGCTATTGTCGTTCCACCCCGAGTGTTGCAATTTGCACGATTGCCGGGGCGCCGGTGTTGCATAAAGCCATTCACGCCGGTTGCCCAGCCAGGTTGATCACATGGTCCATCATCCGAAAAACGACGACCACGATGTTATTCTCGACTCGATCAACGAAGGGGTCTTCACGATCGATTTGGGCTGGTGCATTACCGCCTTCAACGCCGCCGCTGAGCGTACCACAGG
Source organism: Desulfosarcina sp. (assembly GCA_050124445.1). Classification (GTDB taxonomy): domain Bacteria; phylum Desulfobacterota; class Desulfobacteria; order Desulfobacterales; family Desulfosarcinaceae; genus Desulfosarcina. Next base: position 2,154 of record JASFFF010000086.1, on the reverse strand, counting down.
GGTTTCCCGCCAACATGCGATCAACCGACCCTGTAGCGAGGTTTTCCACGCCAACATCTGCGAACAGAATTGCGCGTTGAAGCGAACATTTGAGACCGGCCAGCCCATTGTGAATGTGAATGCGTTCATCGTCAACAATCAGGGACAGCGGGTACCGATCCGCATCTCTACAGCCATATTAAAAAATGACGATGGAGAAATCATCGGGGGTGTGGAGACGTTTCAAGATCTGAGTCAAATTGAGCAGCTGCAGAAACAGTTGCACAGCAGCTATACATTCGAGGATATCATCGGCCGAAGCGCCGAAATGAGGCGGCTCTTCGAAATACTACCCTTAATTTCAAAAAGCATCAGCAACGTGTTGATCGAAGGGGCCAGCGGTACCGGCAAAGAGCTGTTTGCCCGTGCCATTCATCATCTCTCATCCCGGAAAAATGAGCGTTTTGTTCCGGTGAATTGTGCAGCACTGCCGGACACCCTGCTGGAAAGCGAACTATTCGGCCACAAGGCCGGTGCCTTCACCGATGCGAAACGCGATAAAGCGGGACGCTTCATGCTGGCCCACAAGGGTACCATTTTTCTTGACGAAATCGGAGATATCTCGCCAGCCATGCAAATTCGTCTTTTGCGTGTGTTAGAAGACGGGATCATCGAGCCGTTGGGCTCGGAAAAGCCATTGACAGTAGATGTGCGCGTTGTCGCTGCAACCAACAAGAACCTTCTTGAGTTGGTCAAAAAAGGGCTTTTCCGAGATGATTTATACTACCGCATTCGCGTGGTGCATTTAAAGCTGCCTGAGCTGAGCCGGCGTCGAGAGGATATTCCTCTGTTGGTGCAGCATTTAATAGATAAGTTCAACCGGCTGCAGGAGAAGCAAATTACCACTGTGTCCACCGAGGTGATGGCTCGCCTGATGGAGCATGACTTCCCGGGCAATGTCCGCGAATTGGAGAATATTATTGAACAGGCGTTCGTTCTTTGCCAGGGCGTTACCATCGAACTGAATCATCTTCCTCCCGAACTGCGGGGGGCTCAGATGGTAAACCCCGATTCATTGACCCGTATGGGCCTGAAATCAATGGAGCAGCTCATGATTACCGAGGCACTTGAGAGAAATGACGGCAATCGCAAACGCGCCGCCCAGGACCTCGGTATCGACCCCAGCACGCTCTATAGAAAAATAAAAGCCTATCAAATTGATGTCCCTGAAACCGATGGCCGCGGCCGCAGAACATAATCGTGCAACATGCAATCATATCTGGAGCAGCCGTTTTCACCTGCCGTCCCGCCGCTGGATTCCATTCGCTGTAACTCATCGAAAATATATTAAATAAAATCAATTGGCGGCCATAACATGTTCATCACACGTACCTGTGAAAGCTGGCACGTTGATTGCTGTGGCATCTGGTAAATACCTTAACTGACTAGCCGGTGCGGGGGTGAGACCGATGCAACCGACACCCAACATTCGCCTGTCCAAGGATGCCATTTTATCCATTGTGCAAACGCAACCATGCACGATCAGGCAAATCGTCCATTTTTTCAACAGCAATAGCTATGAAGTCGTCAGGCATCTTTCCAATTTGGTGCGGCAGGGCCAAATCGTGGTCAAGTCGATCAACGGACAGCTGACTGTTTTCAAGAGCAAAATGACCGATTCGGGCCCGTCCGTGCGTGGTCAAATTATCGGACGACCAGAACCAAAGCAGTATTCGGGCAGTGCTATTAAACACACCGTTTAACGGTCGCGCACCGGTTGACCCGAGCTCTGGATGAGATCTTCTCAACATCTCGAAGCGCATTTTTCGAAGCAACCCAACAATTCGAAGGGGTCGCCCGCCGGCCCCGTATTCCGATGGGGGGAACATGCGATCAGCAATCGCTGTCATTGGATGGATGGCCGTTTTATTTGGTCTGATCATGGGGTCGATCGTCACCGCTCAGGAGCCCAATCAAAAGGCCTGTTTTTACCAGCGCAGCCTTCACTACACGGCCAATGGCATGAAGTATTGGTATAGTCGCCAAAACGGCGGATTGGAGCAATTGACCGGTATTCCCTATGAACAGCTTGGCTGCAAAAACTGCCACGTGTCCGGCTGCGATCGCTGTCATAAAAACGAAACCAGCGGACATGACTGCCGGTACAGCTATTAT
>JASFFF010000085.1:0-10363 GCA_050124445.1 Desulfosarcina sp. | reverse complement strand
GTACTCCGCAGTGACGAGGGACGAAGCGTAACGCAGATATCGCCCTTTTTACGGAACCATCGAGGATGTGCCAGCAACGTTAATATGTCCGTGGTCGGTTCCTCGTTGCGGTTACGCCATCATGCAGGTTCCAAGCCGGCACCTTTAACTGGTTTGCAGATGCTGATCTGAGCATCGTCTTCTTCACCGAAAATGCGACAACACGACCGACCGCACGTGTAGAAGGCGGCGCGAGAAGTGGTTGAACGAGTCGACGCAGGCGCCTTGACATGGCCACACAGGGGGGTTAAAAACGGCATCATCGATCAGCCTTGCAGCCCATGCAATCGAAACCAAGGAGACCGTCATGGACAACCCCATCGACCACTACTGGGAAACCCGGCTAAGAAAAATCCAAAAGGCGCTGGAGGGCAACAACTTCGATGTGTACATTGCCGACAATAAGGACGTGGCCAAAAAAATCGCCTACGACACGATTATCCCGGCCATCGCCCCCACAACCATCTCCTGGGGTGGATCCATGACCTTCGTCCGCACACGGCTTTATGAAGCATTGAAAAATGACCCCCGGTATTCCGTACTGGACACCTACGACAAAAGCCTCTCACCGGAGCAGAGCATGCAGCGGCGCCGGAAATCAATGCTGGTGGACCTCTTTATCACGGGAACCAATGCCCTTACTGAAAATGGTCATCTGATCAATCTGGACATGATCGGCAACCGGGTTGCGGCCCTGACATTCGGCCCCAAATGGGTGCTTGTGTTTATCGGTCGAAACAAGATTGTACCCAATCGTGAGATCGCCTTTAAACGCATCAAAAACTACGCGGCACCGGTCAATGTCATGCGCCTGGATAAAAAAAACCCCTGCGCCAAAACCGGTACATGCGAGAATTGCAGCAGCCCGGATCGCATCTGCAACAGTTGGACAATAACCGAAAAATGCTTTCCCAAACAACGCGTGAAAGTGGTCCTGATCAATGCAGACATGGGGTTTTAATGCAAACCGTAACGGTCGGATACCCGATCCACGATCATGGTGGGCCCCAGAGAAGGGAGCACCCGGCAATGGGAGATTTCTCGGACCAAGGCAACCTGAAGCGGCGTAACCGCACCCTGCATAAGGCGGCCAGGCGGCTGCTGAAAACGGACAAGGCCCTTTTGGTCAGCCAGACCGCCTGTGAAATCCTCGGCTGCCCTCCCCACGAATGGATCGGTCTCAACAATCGTCAGTATACCTTTTGAGCAAACTGCCAAATCCATGTATCGGATATTTAATCAAGGAGTGATATCATGACCATCGAAGCGAATACCTGGCTTTATGTGGCCATTCAGCAGAAAGGGCCCTCGGAACAGATTGTGGGTCAGACCGACAGCAAACACGCCATCTCATACATACCTGCATTTTTTGACAAGGAAACCGCCCATCAGGCCATGTTCCATCTGCACCTGGAAAAGAAAAGCAAGTATGAGATCCAAGCCATCATCTACGAAGATCTTGCCCGCCATGCCATGAAAAACGGTTTTCTCATTTTCGTCCTGAATGAAGACGGTCAGGTTTTGGAACGCCTGCCTGTCGCTTCCTGAGCAACCAACTGTCTGGGTATCAGGACATTTTTAGGCTGGCAAAGGGCCTGTCGGTCGGCAATAAATGCCGCGATGACAGTCAACATGGTATCTCTCTTTTCAATGTGGGGTGCATGAAATCGACCGGTCTCGGCGGCGGACAGGGATCGGATCTGCCGTAGCCCAAACGACTGAAAGCCAGCCCCCCACAGCCGGTTATTGCGGTCAGCCGGTCAGGAAAATCGCGCCACAGGGCGACACAACCGAGTCCTTCATGAAGGAATACCGACGTTGGGGCCACTTCCGGCCCCGGTCCAATCCAAGCGGCCTCCAACCACCCACCGGCGGTGGTTGAATAAATGTCGAATCGCCTCTGGCGGCTTATTTCTGATACCAACTGCCACCTGCGTCCTGGAGCCATTCACCGGGTTTTGCGCGCTGGCGGATCTGTAGCGCTCGCCGCTGGCCGACTAAAGCAGCCGTGGTGCCTTGCTGTTTGGCGATGGCTTTGTAAACCGTTTGCCGGTCCCTGTTTTCAGCGTCCACCAGGGGTTTCTCTTCTTGTTTACTGCCAATGAAGGCGAGCAGGCCCTGATTGGTTTCACCAATAATACCGGATGTCTTTAGTTTGGCGATGGTCGGCAGGCGGGCTTTCATGCGTGCTTTGATATCACCACACAGTACGGCCGTCGAAAAAAGAAACACGCCGGCAACAACGACCATGACAAACCACAGATATCGTGTCTGGCTCATTTTTAGAATCCTTTCATTAGCAAAAACCGATACCACCGGCCTCATTCGGATGGGTGAATCTCGTCCGCGGTTTCGTCGATGTCGCTAAAGAAATCGTCCAATGCACGGTCTACTTTCACATTCACATCAATGGTGATGTGGATAGGTTTGATTTCCACCGGCTGCACCTCCACTTCGTGGCGGGTGGCGCAGGATGAAAGCCCCCACATAAACCAAACGATCAGCACCGCCTGTAGTGCGCGCCATTTCAGCATGACGGATCTCCTTGTTTAGTCGATCATATTGACGATGTCCTTATACTGCAAAAGCTGGTTCAGGGGAAGTCTCAGATTGACATCAAGGGCAATTCCCTGAAACACCGAACCCTGCGCACCGGCTTCGACACGCACGAAGCCGCCGATTTCCTTGCTGTACACGAAGGGCAGCGGATTGACCGGTTTGCCGTCAAACTGGAGGCGCATGATAAAGTCCTCACCTTCGGAAACCAGTCCCAATTTTGCCCACTCATATACATAATCTTTGAGCGCCTCTCGGGCCAATTCTACTTGAGCCATTTGAGGCGTCCCCGGAGGAATCCCCCGGGTGAGAACATCGGTCCCGGTAATTTGAATCTGGCCGGCCTCGCCAGGTGTAGAGAAAAGAAATCCGTCGTCGAAGCGGAAGCGGCCGTTGCTGTAGAGGATGGGAATCCTGCCATTTACCGTTCCAGTCCCCTTGGCATTCACCATTCCCAATTGCTCAAGCAGTTGCGACAACGCCAGGCGCTGGCAGTACAGGCTGACCTGATACGCCTGCTTGTCTGCCGTAATGCGTAGGGACTGTGCATCCAGTTTGCCCCCACACCAGTATAGGCGCCCTTTTTCTATGAACAGCGTCTTTTCCGACTCCACCTGATAGTCGAAGCTGCCACCGTCGACGACAATAGTGCCCATGGCCGCACGCTCAAATTGAAGCGGCAGTGCAGCCTCGCTGCGAATACGGGGAAGGTCGGGAAAATGCAGGCGCGTATGAATACCCTCCACCACGATCTGTTTCTGCTCCATGCGCAGCCCACCATCCTGCAGGACGAGATCAAAATCACCGCGAATATCTGCGGGGGAGACGGATGCCTGCCCCCTGGCCGACACGCGTCCCGATATGGTCATCCCCATTGCTGCGGGAACCCATTGGCCCAGGTCGAAGTCTGCCGGAAGGACGTAGGATGGCATGTCAAATGCAATCAAGGCATGCGGATGCCGCCAGTCCCTGGGCCGAAGTGTGCCTGTTACGATGGCGGCCATTGTTGGAAACAGATGGCTGGTATGGGTGGCACTAAAATGGAAGGCGTCTTTTTTCTGGGTGATCCGCCCTTGGAAATCGCCCAAGAGTTCTTGTTGGTAAATGATTCGGCCAATACTAAAGCTACCCGGGTCGCTTTTATTTATGGGATCGGCTTGGTAGGGAAAATCCAAACGGATCTCCGATAGCTTCAAGCCGCTGGGTGTATGATGCAGCTGACCACTGGCAAGGTTCAGTTTGGCATCGAACACCAAAGGCGTATCGGCCTGCCCTTGAAATTGCGTCGACAGCACCAGGTTCTTCAACTTACCGGTAATGACCCGCCCTTCGAGCCTTACTGCAGGAATCTGAGCCCGGGCATGACCGGACCAAGCAGGTTCTGATCGCCGGCGAGCCAATTGCAGCTGTCCTGTGCCAAAAGCGTTGGATAGCGCAACCGTGACTCCAGCGGCAGCAGCCTGAAGTGATTTCAGATCCAGCTGCCAGTGGACGGATCCCCCCTGATCATTGCCATTTGCCGTCACGTTGATGTGCGGTGCAGGGCCATGCAGTTCCAGGCCTGAAATGGTCGCATGCAGACCGACCAGCGGGTTGCTTTGCGATCTGGCACGTGTTTTGAGATCCGCCCGCCAATTACCCGATACTTGTTGGCTCGCATTTATGTCCAATACAATGGCCATTTGCTTTTTTAGAGCGACCGCCCAAGGGATCTGGACGGTGAAGGGCAGGAATGACAACTCGGCGCTGCCGGCAACTGCCCGCGTGTCATCACCGAATTCAAGGCGTGCCCTCAGGGCTTTCATGGCCACGGGTGCTGGCGTCAACAACCGCAGTCCAGCAGCGTTGACCTGCCAGTTTTTAAGGTTTTCGGATGTTGCGGAGAGGTGCGCCTGCAGGCTGTCTTGGTCCGGCGTGATAGCGGCCGAAGCATAGGTCAGCTGACCGTTGCGCCAAACAATGTCGACGCGTGCATCCGAGAGGGCGACAGGGGACAAATGCAGCCTGGCCTTGGCACGGATGGTCGCTTGGCCGGTAAGGTCGAGACCGGGGATGTGATGAAACACGCCGGCGAAAGCATCCAGCACCATCGCCGATCCTTCAAGATCAAGGTCAGCCGTCCGACTTGCCAGATCAACCATCACTGTCAAGGTCAGCCGCTGATTGCTGGGGAACAGATGCAAGTGGATGACCCAGTTAGCCATGTCCGGCCCGTCTATGGTCAAATCTGCTGCGAAAGGGATGCGGTAGGTTGCATTGCGCCACGTCAGGATCAGCATTCCGCTACGAAGCTCAATCTTCTCGACCGTCATATCCAGGCCCAGCGTTGATGGCACCGGTGACGAAACGGCATTCGGTTTTTTGTCGGAAAGCATGGCCGTGTCCAATCCAGGCAGGGTGACGCCATCGGGGCCGAGGTTTGCGAAGACCTGAATATTGCTGATGGATACGCGGCGGACCCTTTTTTGACGCAATTCACCCAGAGAATAATCGATCGCAACGGATTGAATGGTAACGGCCGGCTGATCGGCGTGACCGAATCGGAAGGGGCCTGCCATGGTTTGGTTCATACCGATCTTGGTCACCCGCCCTTTGAAGTCGGCAAAACCGAGTTTTCGGATTTGCTCAATAGGCAGGCGCTGGGTTACCAGATCGGGTAGATAAAGGACAATCACCAAACCCAAACAGGCCATAAGGGCGGTTGCGGCAAAAACAACCGCGGCGATGATCGGTCCGGATGGTTTGCGTGGGGTGTGTTCGTCCATCTACCGTTCGATTCAGTTAAAATGAGCCGCTGACATGGGTGGCTCCCAGTTGGTAGAGACCGCCGATGGGAATAAATGTCAATCGATGATATCGCTGGAAATTTTTTTTTCTAAATGATATTGGAGAGATATAGTTGTGTCAAACAAAAAGGGGCCATGGCCATCAATTGAAGATGCTTGTATGCCAAGAGATCTCATTTCGATATCCGGGTGTGGAAACACCACTTTTCAATGCGTTGAATGTCCGGATCGATGCACCGGGCTTTCATGCGCTTTTCGGGCCCTCCGGCGTGGGTAAAACCACCTTGGGAAAAATCATTTCAGGCGACATGGATGCCACTTCTGGCCAGGTTAAGATCGACGGCAAGCTGCCATGCCTGTATACCCATAATCAAGAGCGACTGCCAGGATGGTCGCCGGTGGGCAGGCATCTGGAAAAAACCACCCCTGATGGCCGGCACCCGCTGCGGGAGGAGCTGATTCAACAATTCGGTTTGGCTACCCTCATGGGTATGCGCTACTCCCAGCTTTCCATGGGACAATGCAACCGAGTCAACCTGCTGCGTTATCTACTCCAGGATTTTAGCGTCCTGGTTATGGATGAAAGCCTGGCCAATGTCGATGAACCCACCCGGCATCGTATTCTCTACGAGATAAAAACCAGATTTCCCGAAGCCGGCTTTCTTTACATTTCACACAATGTCGTAGAAGTGACCCGCTTTTGCGATCAAATCATTGTTTTTCGCGGGTCGAACAAATCGCCCCAGGTCCGTCAGGTCTCCGGTCGGAATCATCGGAAAGACGAGCCACTGAACGAGCAGGCACTGGACCGGTCCATGCTGGAGATCATCAATGCTGCTTAAACGCATCTTTCAGTTCCTCGTGGTCTACCTGATTGGCATCGGCTTTTTGTTCGGGATCAAAATCGTCCTGGATCTCTCTGATTATGTGATTCCGGGCCCCATGGCCGTCTGGCATACGGGACAGACTGAATTCCAGCGCTATTCGAGAGATGTCCTGGACACCTTTGCTGTGGCCGTCATCGGTCAGGTAATATCGATCGTCATGGCCATTGCCGTCGGGGTGGCCGGGCGTCGGGCCACCTGGCTGGGCTCGTTTATAAAAGTAGCTGCTTACAATGTCCAGGCCTATCCCATCGTTGCCATCGCGCCCATCCTGTTCATCCTGCTGGGTGACGGATTCTTAACGCGATTGGTTATCGCCGCAATGATCTGCTACTTTCCCCTGCTTTTGTCGGTGATCGGAATCATGAGTGAACCGATAAATGATATCGAACATTTCTACCGAATAACCGGACGGCTTCGCTGGCAGCTCGAGGTAAAAATACGGGCGTTCGAAAACCTGCACAAATTGACCACGGTAATTTCGGGCAGCGCCACCCTGGCAATGGCCGGCACCATCGTGGCCGAATTCATCGCGGCCAACGCCGGCATCGGCTACAGCATTCGCATCGCCCTGTACCAAAGCGATCTATCGAAAATTCTGGTGGCACTGTTTATCATCGGTATCGCCTTGTCTTTGTATCAGACGTTATTAGAGCAGCTGGGTGCTGGTGTGAAACGTGCCTGGGCTGGCAGGTAGCCCGCACATGGGGGTTTTTTTAGGATTTATGGCCACAGCGCTTCGATGGGGCGGCCTCGCAGCAGATAAGATTGTCGGGAAGACGTTCCTAAATCGTTGATCGGCTATCGATGCGGTGATAAACCGTCTTGCAAAATGCATCCCATGCAACATGAGGCTCTGCCACGGGAGGCCGTCATGCAGTCGTGCCGGACACGGTATCGTATAATCGGGGTATTCCTGCTGTTGGTCGCTACCAATGGTTGGATCATTGTCGACGGGGCAGCGGCCGACCGAAAGATCGTCTACCGCCTGAAATGGTTAATCAATGCCAGTACAGCAGGCGACCTTTTTTGCCAGGAATACGGTTTTTTTTCGAAACACGGTCTACACGTGGTCTTAAAGGCCGGTGGGCCGGAGCGCGATGCCATCCGGGAATTGGAGTTGGGCTACGCCCAATTTGGCGTGGCCTCTGCGGATCAAGTCATCCGGGCCCTGGCCAAAGGAGCTTCTGTGGTCGTGTTGGCCCAGTTGTTTCAAATCAATCCATTGCAATGGATCTACCGGGCAGACGATCTCTCACTCAACCAGGTAAAGGATCTGGCGGGACTCACAGTTGGTATCACTTACGGCGGAAATGACGAAACCATCATGCGCGCCCTGCTGGCCCGTTTTGCAATGGCTGACGGTCAGGTCCGCCTAGCCAGCGTCCGCTACGATTATACCCCCTTTTTCCAAAGAGAGGTCGTTGTGTGGCCGGTTTACCGCAACACACAGGGCATCTATTTGTCCGACAAACTTGCTGCCGCAGGAGAACGGGCGGCCTTTTTCGACCCCTCCGCGCACGGTATCCGCTTTGTGGCCAACAGCGTGGTGACTTCAAAAAAAATGATCGACCGGTATCCGCAGGCGGTTGAACGGTTCACCCAGGCACTCATGGCCGGGTGGCGGGCGGCCATGGCAACCGACAACGAAGATGCGGTCGTCCAGTCCTTGACCGCACACGATCGGGACACACCGTCGTCGGTGATTCGGCGCCAGCTAGCGGTCACGCGTCAGATGGTTCAACCCGATGCAACCGTCGCGTTGGGCCGGATCGACAAACCGGCATGGGAACAGACCGAACAAATTATGCTGCAACAGCGGCTGATCTCCGGGCCGGTCAACGTCGTCGATCGGCTCAGTTCGCCACTAGCTCCTTGAAATAGGTAAGTTTGGTCAATATCTCCCGCTAAACACCAGACGGTACCAGAAGGCCTGCAAGATATGTTACCACAGGCGATCCGCAGGCAGTGCCCTAGGTGTACATATGGTTGATATTCCAAGGATAATAATTTGAGCACAACGCAGATGGCGGACAAATTGGCCATTTTTGGAGGGGCGCTACCTAGAGATATGGCTAATCGATGTGGCAACGATTATTCAACTGGGTAGTGCCTTTTAACCATTTCGTGAAGCGTTTGGGACCGCATCCACAAATACCCCGTATCCGATTGGGGATCGAAGGTGAGCAGCCGATCGGATCCGTGATCCTTCCACCGATACTGTTCTATCTGGTCACCTTGCGATCGCGGCTCACCATAGCGCCGGAATGCCTCCGCCTTCAAATCCAAAAAATCTAAGTAATTGCCGACCTCAATGAGAAGGGTATAAAGGCCATTTTGCCAGAATCCGTAAAAGATGTTATCCACACGGGCGCGTCCGAAACGCTTCTTTTTTTGTTCTTGGCTGTACTGCTGAACACCGCCGTAGGCTGGATCCGTTTCGACCCATACCAACCCCGCGATTTGCGTGGGTGTCAGGCCCCATCTCAAACCCAAATGCCCCACGTCTTGACCTGTCGGCAGCTGTTTGGAAGGCAAATGACCGGTGGATTTACCGGTGGCCGATGGTGGCGTTTCAGCATGTGGCCGCTGACCGGATGGTTCCGCGGGTTCAAGCGGCGCTGCTGAATGAATCAACCGCTCCACATCTTTTTCATCGACGCTGACCACCTGGCCATTATGAATATAGTTGACGACCCCGTTCTCTTTCCAGGCTTTCTCAGTTTGGAAAATCTCCCCCGACTTGAGGATGACCATATCGGCCTCAGCCGAACCCATTGCCGCCAACATCAGAACCGCGCCAACCCAAATTAAATAGTTAAGCCGCATCTCGTTACGTGCCAATCGCGTTTACGGCCACTCGCATAGCGGGTGGCATGAATTGCCGGCCAACGGTCGCAACTGTAATAGCAGTGGGTGCTTCAATGGTTGCCGTTGTTTCTGGATGCACCGTACCCGGTTTGAGATCGACCAATCGTAGTCATCCGAATATGTACCCTTACATCCCCTCAGAAGAATCTAAATTTATACGCCCATCGACAGCGTGTCAATTCTCAAGAAAATACTTTGAATATAGGCTAGCGCTGGCATAACTTAATAGCCAGTCCAGATGCAAATGGAGGTGCCCGGTGGTGAAAAAAGATGCAACCCGCAACCAACGCCCAACCCCGCCTCGTGTGTGGGAATATAGGCTGCCCGGCGGCTACCGGGTGATGGCCGGAAAGACCGATGTCGACAATGATCGTCTCAGCCTGAAAGTTGCCGGGCCCAACGACTGGTGGTTTCACGTGCGCGGCATGTCCGGTAGCCACGTCATACTGGTGGCGTCCCAGGGCCTGGTACCGGATCGCCGCACCCTTGACGCCGCAGCCGCAATCGCCGCCTATCACAGCAAGGCCCGTCGCGGTGGGATGGTATCGGTTTGCGGAACACTGGCACGCCATGTCACGAAACCCCGCGGTGCCAAACCCGGGACCGTCCAAATCCGCAAAGAACGCATATTCAAGGTCCGGCCGACAGTGCCCGATCGCGTTTAGCAGGTGACCTGAAAATGGTGCTGAACGCTTCACCGGGTCAACGACCATTTCTATGGCGGGTTGGTTTGAATGTCTGGCTTAACGTCGGAAGTGCAAAAAGGCCTCAGCGCGCCCACGCTTACGAATGCGACCGGGTGCAACGCACCCGGCTTGAAGACAACCAATCAACCGAAAAAGGGGGCCGTGGAACACGACGTCACTCTTGAAAAGAGTGGCTTGCCTTTGCTCACGGCAGGAGATACGGATGTCAGGGTGTTCGTGGTATGATAATTGGGTTGACCGCGTTTCACTGACGCCACGGCTTTGAAAGCCGCCGGCCATGATCGCCGGAGAAGACCAGTTTGCGGTATCGCCCGCCTAAACCGGAAAGATGGCGATGCAAAACGACCTGACCGAAGGGATAAACCGTTTTTATTCCATCGGTATCAATATATACCTTGCTCACGTCCTGTCCGCAAGATTTCAGGGTATTGATCAGTTCATAGGCGGAGGTGCCGTCAAAATCACCATCAAGCATCAAACGGATATGGTTTTTGTTTTTTTGCTGGATAATTCTAAAGTT
>JASFFF010000084.1:0-10402 GCA_050124445.1 Desulfosarcina sp. | reverse complement strand
AGATTCGCAAAACCGTTGAGACCAAGCATGTGATTGCATCCATGGGCGCCGTCGCTGCTTCCGGAGGGTATTATGTGGCCTGCGCAGCCAACGGAATCGTGGCCAATCCCGGCACCATTACCGGCAGCATTGGCGTAATCATGGGCTACACCAATTTTCGTCAATTGCTGGACAAGATCGGCATGGTTCCCGTGGTGATCAAGAGCGGCACCTACAAAGATACCGGATCTCCCACCCGGGAAATGCGCGAAGACGAACGTGAAATTTTGCAATCGCTTACCAATGATATCCACGATCAGTTCGTCTCGGCGATCGCCGAAGGCAGGCAGATGGATCGTTCACAGGTGGCCGCCGCCGCTGACGGACGAATCTTCAGCGGTGAGGATGCAAAAGCACGGGGATTGGTTGACCGACTGGGAAATTACGAGGATGCCCTTGCCTGGGCCGGCGAACTGGGCGGTATTGATGGCACGGTGATTCCGGTTTATGCCCGTGACAAAGAACTTTCCCTACTGCGCTACCTCATGTTTTCACCGTTATCTAATTGGTTTTCAAAAATTATTCAACCTGACCTATATGCCGACTATCGCTACCTGCCCGAGTGAGCAATACGCGGATTGAGATCGGACCTGAAACGATCGGGGCCACGCGGGAAGTGCGTTGCCGGCCGGTGGATTGGCATCCCCATGCCATGGGGCAAACAACCAGCGGATGCGTCCAACGAACCAAGGGTGTATTGAAATTGGATGCACGTTGAGATAGACATTTGTTCATCCAGACGTGCAACAGTGGCGTCGACCTTTTATCTGTGTACCGACGTCCGGTCCAAATGAGGAAACGGGTATGCGAAAAATTGCGGTGGCAATGGCCAAGGGGGGAGTCGGTAAAACAACCACGGCAGTCAATTTGGCCCATGGATTGGCACTGGCCGGCAAGCGCGTCCTGTTGGTGGACTGCGACACCCAGGCGCAGACAACCACGTTTCTGGGCGTTTCGCCGCCCCATGGCCTTTATGAATTTATCACCGGTCATGACGGCAACGGTGGCACCATTTTAAAGCGAGACGCCATTTACCAGGCGCGGCCCAATTTATGGGTTCTGGCAGGCGGCATTAATCTGGTGGAGCTGAAAAACTGGCTGGGGGAGCAGCCCCGTGAACAGCGGCATGCCATATTGCGGCAGAGCTTGACGCCAAAAAATAACGGTCTGGATTACTTGATTTTTGACTGTGCGCCCGGCTGGGACGTACTGAGTGTCAACATTCTCATGGCCGTCAATGAGGTGTTGTGCCCGGTGGCAGTGCAGGGACCGGCCTTAGAGGGCCTGAAAACCTTTTTTGGCTATTTGATCTCCGTTCAGCAGTTGAATCAAGCGCTGCGGCTCAACTACATTCTGCCCACCATGTTCGACCGCCGTACCCGCCAGAGCCACAGCATCTACAACCGCCTGCGACGCCTTTTCCGCAAACAGATATGCACACCCATACGTCACAACGTGCGGCTGTGCGAGGCACCGGTCAAGGGCCAGAGCATTTTTGAATTTGCCGACAGTGCAGCAGGTGCCAAAGACTACCGCAAGCTGGCAGAAAGGGTGATCGATGACGGCATCAGACAACAACAATACCCCTGACTTTTTTCGAGACAATCGAATCGACCCGGTTTCTGTGGCCACCGGCCGCCCGTCGGCCAAACCGGCGGTTACCAAGAAAAAGGTCGGCTTTTATTTTTCAGAGACGCTCTTGGATCGGTTCAACCGCAAATTTCACCAGCTAAAACTCGACGGGGTGTGCGTTGAAAACAAATCCATGTTGGCTGAAATGGCCCTTGCCTTTGCCTTGGATGATATGGATCGGGCGGACGCCAGCCGCTTGCTCAAGCGTTTCAACGATCGGTCTAAAGCAGACTGATGTCACCCAACCCTTCACGAATAATTTCCGGGATGTCGTCTTCAAGCGAAACCACGCTGGAGGGCAGGCCCGCAACCGGCCCACCGTCAATCACGGCATCTAAACGCGGGCCGAAATGATCGTGGATCAGGGAAGCGTCGTGAAAGACCTCACCGTCGGGCGTGGTGGCGCTGGTGGAAATTACCGGGTTGCCCAGCGCCGCTACCAGAGCAAGGCAGATATTGTTGGCCGGCACCCGGATACCGGCGGTTTTGCGTCTGGTGAGCATGATTTTGGGGACCAGCTTGGATCCGGTGAGGATAAAGGTATACGGACCGGGAAGCAAACGGCGCATGGTTTTGTAGGCATAATTGGAGACCTTGGCATAACGGCTGATATGTTTCAGATCGGCGCAAATAAAGCTGAACGGCTGGTTTCTGCTGCGCTGTTTGAGCTGATAGATCTTCTCGATCGCCCGCTTATTCATGATATCGCATCCGATGCCATAGTAGGTATCGGTCGGGTAGGCGATCAATCCGCCGCTTTTTAACAGGCCCACAACCCGACCGATCAGCCGCTGCTGGGGATTATCCGGATTGATGGTCAACAGCATGGCTGGGCAGTCTCTCCTGTAAGAAACCGGAGCCGGGGGCACCAGTGCAGCTGATAAGGGCGTTTTCGGGGCACTCGGATCTGCCGGCATTGCACCCTTTCCGCAAGACGAAAGCGCTAATTTATTACGGCCCGTCAGGGGTGTCAAGCAGCCAAATAAAGATTGCTAAAGGTCCCTGCATTTGTTAATTTGCCGGACGAACCGGCTCCGGACCCTCTGTTCAATGGTTCGCTTCTCAACGGATCCTGCGCCTGCCTGCCGATGCCCATACGAGCCCTGCTCCAAGGCATGCGCAGGTCCGCAATCAGGACTCGCCCGGACACGAACGGACGTCAGCCATAACCACCACCGCCGACTCGGCCAACTTCCATCGGAATGTGGAGGCACCAATGACCAACCCGATTGCAGAGGAAGCCTATTCCTTTGATGACGTTCTGCTGGTACCCAGTTATTCCGACGTGGTTCCCAAGGACGTCGACACCCAAACGCGCCTCACCCGTGAGTTGGGTTTGAATATTCCCATCGTCAGCGCGGCCATGGACACAGTCACAGGCGCACAGACCGCCATTACGATGGCCCGTGAGGGCGGTATGGGATTCATTCATCGCAATATGAGCGTCAAATCCCAGGCCATGGAAGTGGACCAGGTAAAAAAATCGGAGAGCGGGATGATCGTGGATCCGCTGACCATTGGTCCCGATCGGCCCATCGAGGAGGTGATGGCACTGATGGCCCGCTATCGCATCTCAGGGGTCCCGGTAACGGTGGGGGATCAGCTGGTGGGCATCGTCACCAATCGGGACCTTCGATTTGAAAGCGACATGAGCAAAAACGTAAGCGATGTCATGACCAGCAGGAATCTGGTGACCGTGAGCGAGGGCATCAGCCTGAATGAATCCAAAAAACTGCTGCATGAACACCGTATTGAAAAATTGCTGGTGGTGGATAAAAACGGTCGTTTGACAGGCATGATCACCATCAAGGATATCGAGAAGATCAAGAAATACCCCAACGCCTG
This sequence comes from Desulfosarcina sp., assembly GCA_050124445.1. Taxonomy (GTDB): domain Bacteria; phylum Desulfobacterota; class Desulfobacteria; order Desulfobacterales; family Desulfosarcinaceae; genus Desulfosarcina. Next base: position 6,886 of record JASFFF010000084.1, on the reverse strand, counting down.
CAAGGACGGCATGGGACGGCTGCGGGTGGGAGCGGCCATCGGCGTGGGTGAGGACATGCTCCCCCGGGCGCAGGCCCTGCTGGATGCCGGTGCCGACGTTATCGTTATCGATACCTCCCACGGGCATTCGGGCAACGTCATCCGTGCGGTGCAACAATTGAAAAGCGATTTTCCAGACATGCAGTTGATCGCCGGCAATGTGGGTACCGGCGAAGCTGCCCAGTCGTTGATCGATGTCGGTGTGGATGGCGTCAAGATCGGCATCGGGCCAGGGTCCATCTGCACCACCCGGATCGTTGCCGGAATCGGGGTTCCTCAGATTTCAGCCATCATGAACTGTCGACAGGTGTCAGAAAAGACTGGGGTTCCCCTGATTGCCGACGGAGGCATCAAGTTCTCCGGCGACATCACCAAAGCCATCGGTGCCGGTGCCCACACGATCATGATTGGTGGATTGTTTGCCGGAACCGAGGAGAGTCCCGGGGAAACCATTTTGTTTCAGGGGCGCAGCTACAAGGTGTATCGGGGAATGGGATCCCTGGAAGCCATGAAAAAAGGCAGCAAGGATCGCTACTACCAGACCGAGCAGGAGTCCGATGACAAGCTGGTACCCGAAGGAATCGTCGGTCGTGTACCCTACCGGGGAACCTTGTCAGCCAACATCCACCAGCTGATCGGTGGACTCAAAGCCGGTATGGGCTATGTGGGCTGCAAAACCATCGACGAACTGCGTAAAATGGCGCGTTTTGTGAAAATCAGCGCCGCCGGCATGCGGGAAAGCCATGTCCACGACGTGATCATTACCAAGGAGGCGCCCAATTATCGGGTGGACAATTGATGGCTGGTATCTTTATTTGAACCGGTGCGCTTGCCAAATCTAACCCTATCACCTTCACCAACCGATCAACATTACCATGACCCAGGCAACTTCTGATTTCGTCCATCTGCATGTGCACACCCAATACAGCCTGTTGGACGGGGCCATTCGTTTGGGTGATCTGATCAAGAAAACGAAGACTTACAACATGCCGGCGGTTGCCCTCACCGACCATGGCACCATGTTCGGTGCATTGGATTTCTACCAGCAGGCCACTTCGGCAGGGATCAAGCCCATCGTTGGCTGTGAATGCTATGTGGCACCCCGCAGCCTAAGGGACAAGACGCCGCTGGATAAAGCCGGGACCCGTCACTTGATCTTGTTGGCCGAAAACCAGCAAGGCTATCGCAATCTATGCAAATTGGCCAGTATCGGGCAGTTGGCGGGTTACTACTACAAGCCACGCATCGATAAAGCGGTTCTGGCAGATCACGCGGAAGGGTTGATTGCCCTGTCCGCCTGCCTGAAGGGCGATCTTCCCCAATATATTCTGGCCAACCGGATGGACAAGGCCGAGGCGGCGGCGATTTTTTATCAGCGTCTGTTCGGGGAAGGCAATTTTTTCCTGGAACTGCAAAACAATGGTATCCCAGCCCAAGAGACGGTCAATCAGGGCCTTGTCGAATTGAGCAACAAACTCGATATACCGCTGGTGGCCACCAACGACTGTCATTACCTGAATCAGAAGGACGCCAAGGCCCACGAGATCCTGTTGTGTGTCCAGACCCAGAAAACCATTGCCGATGCCGATCGCTTCGTATTCGATTCCAATCAACTCTATTTTAAGTCCCCCGAAGATATGCGCAGCTATTTCGGCAGCTATCCCGGAGCCATGCAGAACACCGTGGCGATTGCCGATCGCTGTTATATCGAGTTCGATTTCAAGACCTATCATTTCCCGCAGTTCGATGCCGATTCGGAAAAGACCGCCGATGCGCTATTCGACGAGCAGGTCCGGGACGGCTATGCCCGGCGCATGGCCGTGGTTCGCAAAAAGCGTCCAGGCCTGGATGAAGGTGTTTATCGGGAGCGTTTGGAGTACGAGCTGAAAACGATCAAGGAGATGGGATTTGCCGGCTATTTTCTGATCGTGGCCGATTTTATCCGCTATGCCAAAGAAAACGGCATCCCTGTGGGCCCCGGTCGCGGCTCGGCCGCCGGCAGCCTGGTTTCCTTTGCCTTGTCCATTACCGATCTGGATCCCATCGAACACGGCCTGATTTTCGAGCGTTTTTTAAATCCGTCACGCATCAGTATGCCCGACATCGATGTCGATTTTTGCATTCACGGGCGGGAGAAGGTCTACAACTACGTAGTTGAACGCTATGGCGGCGGCGACTATGTGGCCCAAATCATCACATTTGGCAAGATGAAAGCCAAACTGGTGATCCGAGATGTGGGGCGGGCCCTGGGACTGCCGTTGGCTGAGGTAGACACCATCGCCAAGTTGATTCCCGATAGCTTGAAGATGACCATCGACAAAGCGCTGAAGGAAGCGCCCAAACTGGCCCAGATGGTGGATTCGGATCCACGCATCGCCGAGTTGATCGATATTAGCCGTGCCTTGGAGGGACTCTCCCGGCATGCATCCACCCACGCAGCCGGTGTGGTCATCGGCGACAAGCCCCTGGTGGAATACCTTCCCCTTTACAAAGGCAAGAAAGGCGAGGTGGTCACTCAGTTTGATATGAAAAAGGTCGAGGACATCGGCCTGGTGAAATTCGATTTTTTAGGGCTGCGCAACCTGACCGTCATCGATCACACCTTAAAGAGCATCGCCGCCCAGGGGGAGCCCGTTCCGGATCTTGAAAATTTGCCCCATGACGATGCGCAAACGTTTCGTTTGCTCCAGGCTGGTGACACCACGGGGGTGTTCCAGCTGGAGTCCAGCGGCATGAAAAACTTGATGGTGCGCCTGCAGCCAGAATCCTTTGAAGATCTCACCGCCCTGGTGGCCCTGTATCGCCCCGGACCACTGGACAGTGGTATGGTGGATGACTTTGTCGACCGCAAGCACGGCCGCAAAAAAGTGATCTATCCAGTGCAATCGCTTGAATCGATCCTCAAGGAGACCTACGGCGTCATGGTCTATCAGGAGCAGGTGATGAAGGTGGCGGGCGTTTTGGCTGGCTACAGTATGGCCGATGCGGACAGTCTGCGTAAGGCCATCGGCAAGAAAAACGAAGCCCTGATGGCCAGACATCGGGAGAAATTCGTCAGCGGAGCGGTGCGAAACGCCGTGGACAGGGCCGTGGCGACGGATATGTTCGATCTTATTGAAAAATTCGGCGGTTACGGGTTCAACAAATCCCACAGCGCCGCCTATGCCCTGATCGCCTATCGGACGGCATACCTGAAAGCCCATTACCCCGTAGCATTCATGGCTGCCCTGCTGACCAGCGAGATCGACACCATCGACGGCGTGGTCAAGTTTATCAACGAGTGCCGGTCTCACAACATCGAGGTGTTGCCCCCAGACATCAACGAAAGCAGCACGGTATTCTCTGCGGTTGACGGCCGCATTCGCTTTGGCCTGGCGGCGATCAAGAATGTGGGTGAAGCCGCTGTGGAATTAATCATCGCCGAGCGCGAGGCCAACGGACCGTTCACATCCATTTTTGATTTCTGCCAGCGGGTCGATTTGACCAAGGTCAACAAGCGGGTGCTGGAAAGCCTGATTCGTTGCGGGGCCATGGATTCTACCGGTGTCTATCGATCCCGCCTCATGGAAGTGCTCGAGGACGCGCTGGACTACGGGCAGCGAATCCAGCGGGAGAAAAACAGCACGCAGATGAGCCTTTTCGATAACGGCAGCGGTGACGGTTTGGTGATCAATCAGCCGACCATCCCCGCCATTGATGAATGGGATGATCGTGAGAAACTGCAACAAGAAAAAGAGACCTTGGGCTTCTACATCACCGGGCACCCGTTGGACCGCTACAAGGAAATTTTGAAAAAATTCACGAATGTGGATTCCCTGAGCATTCACGACATTGCCGACAAAAGCGCCGTGCGCATCGGCGGCACCATCAGCGCTGCCAAGGTGATTCGCACCCGCAAAGAGGAACTGATGGGATTCGCCACGGTAGAAGACCTGAATGGAAGTGTGGAAGTGGTCATATTTCCCTCCATTTATGCGACTTGCGCCGATCTGCTCACAAGCGATACCGCGGTCCTGGTTCAGGGATCGGCACAGGTGGCGGAAAATGGCGTCAAGATCCTGGCCGATGCGATCATTCCCATGGATCAGGCCGAAGCGACATGGACCGTAGAGGTGCGGCTGATGGTGGATCCCGAAAAAACGGATCGCGAGGTCCTGAGCCGTGTCCACGCGGTCCTAAAGCGTTTTCCGGGCTCCTGCAAAGGGTTTGTCCACATTTGCCTGAAGGATCAGGCCGAAGCCGTGGTCTCCATGGACGATGCCCTGAAAATCCGCTACTGCGATGCACTCAATCGCGAGGTGAATGCCATTTTGGGCTATAATGGTGTTCAGACGCGGGTCTGCGATGCGGGCAGCGCCAAGCGAATCAACGAACGCAACGCTCGACGGAGAAATGGGCGTCACTTCTCCAGTGGGTGAGATGGGCTGCCATTCGATCAACTGTCAATTGAAGCAATCAAAGGAATATTGATATGAAAGTGCCTCTATTAGACCTTAAAGCCCAATATCAAACCATCAAGGATCGGGTGCTTGCGGTTACGGAAGAGATATTTGAGAGCCAGTATTTCATCCTGGGACCACAAGTAGAGGCCTTGGAGCAAAAAATTGCCTCATACTGCCGCAGCGGTTATGCCGTAGGCGTTTCTTCGGGAACCGACGCCCTGGTGCTGTCATTGATGGCTGCCGGAATTGGTCCCGGGGATCGGGTGATTTCTACCCCCTACACCTTCTTCGCCACCACGGGCGCCATTGCCCGTGTGGGGGCGAGGCCGCTTTTTGTGGATATCGATCCGCAAACCTACAACATGGATCCCCAGCAGTTGCGGGCCACGGTGGACGCCCTTGAAGACGATCAGTTGAAAACCGTCAAAGCCATAGTCCCCGTCCATCTCTACGGCCAATGTGCCGACATGGACCCCATATTGGCGGTGGCTGCCGACCATGGTTGGGTGGTGATCGAAGACGCGGCCCAGGCCATCGGTTCGGAGTATCGGGGGCGGCGGGCCGGAAGCATGGGAGACTACGGGTGCTTTTCCTTTTTCCCTTCTAAAAATTTGGGGGCCTTTGGCGACGGCGGTATCGTCACGGCCGGGGACCCAGACGTCTACGAGCGGCTCAAAATTCTGCGGGTGCATGGGTCCAAACCCAAGTATTATCACAAAGTGGTCGGTGGTAATTTTCGACTCGACGCGCTGCAGGCGGCCATCGTGGCGGTGAAACTGGACTTTCTGGACGACTGGACCGCCGGGCGTCAGCAAAACGCCGCGCGCTACCGCACGCTTTTTGCCCAGGCGGGCTTGGCCAGCCGAGTTCAACTGCCGCTGGAGAAAGAAAACCGACACATCTACAACCAGTTCGTCATACGCGTGGAGACCGGTCGTGACGACCTACGGGCCTTTTTGGGACAAAAAGGGGTCGGCACCGAGGTATATTATCCGGTACCCATGCATCTGCAGGCGTGTTTTTCATTCCTGGACCACCAGCCCGGGGATTTCCCGGCTGCCGAACAGGCGGCCAATCAGACATTGGCCCTGCCCATCTACCCGGAGCTCAGCCAATCTCAGCAAGCATACGTGGTTGAGCAAATCGGCCTGTTTTTCAATTCCTAGCGAGTCGCCGTGACAAAGGAACTGACATTTGGCTATTCACCGTGCCCCAACGACACGTTCATGTTTAACGCCCTGGCTGCGGGCCGCACCGGTGTCGAGGGATATCAGCTCAAGCCGGTGCTCCACGATGTAGAAACGCTCAACGGCCTGGCCATGCAGGCGGTGCTGGACGTGTCCAAACTTTCCTTTTACGCCTGGTTGGCGGTCAAGGAGAGATATCAACTGCTCAACAGCGGGGCGGCCGTGGGCTTTGGATGCGGACCGGTGCTGATCGCCAACGGTTCGCTGACCCCGGCGGACATTCGGCAATGCCGGGTGGTGCTGCCGGGAAAATGGACCACGGCCCACTTGTTATTCCAATTGTGGGCCCCGGATGTCGATCAAAAGCGCTTTGTGCCCTACCATCAAATATTCGAAGACCTATCGTCGGGCAGAGCCGACTGTGGTGTGATCATTCACGAGAGTCGCTTCACCTTCGAAGCGGCTGGCTTTTCGATGGTGGTGGACCTTGGCGACTGGTGGGAAGCGCAGACGGGACTGCCGATACCCCTGGGTGGGATTGCCGCTCGAAAATCCTTGGGCGGTCCAATCATCACCCAGATAGACGCGGCGGTCAACCGCAGCATCCGGCAGGCCATGGCGCATCCGGATGCAGCGCTGCCCTATATCCGGCAACATGCCCAAGAGATGGATGGAGACGTTATTAACGCCCACATCCATAGCTTCGTCAACGATTTCAGCCTGGATTTGAACGCATCGGGCCGACAGGCGATTCAGGTCCTGGAAAGCATGGCCAAGGCCGCCGGAGTCCTGTGATGCTGGGTATCGTCTTCGCCACCCGACGGGAAGCCCAACCCTTCCTGTCCATGTCCATGGCCAAACAACGCACCGAGCGACCGCTGCCATTGTTGCAGCCGACGATTGCCAGCCGGATGGACAGTATCGTGGTCATCAGTGGTATGGGAAAGGTGGCGGCAACACTGGCTGCCGCCCACCTGGTGGTGGCCTACCGGGTTTCCGCATTGCTAAACGCCGGCCTATGCGGCCGATTGACCGGCAATGATGGTCTGGCGATCGGCGACTTGTTGCGTATCAGCAGTGCTGTGGAAGGCGACTGCGACCGGTTCGGCCTAAGCGAACCGGCGGTGGTTTGCGACAACCGGTGGTTCAAGGCATTTCGCGCCGCCCGGCTGGTGACTTGCGATCGACCCGTGTTCGATCGGGAGCGGCGAGTACGCC
>JASFFF010000083.1:0-10411 GCA_050124445.1 Desulfosarcina sp. | reverse complement strand
TGGATTGTAATTTGGTGGAGCTGAGGGGGATCGAACCCCTGACCTCATGACTGCCAGTCATGCGCTCTCCCATCTGAGCTACAGCCCCAAAAACAAAAACGCAAACTAACAAAATCAATGTGGCCTGTCAACGCTAATTTCAATGTCCATTCAATCGGCGGGAAGGCATAAGCACGCCAGTGTGTTTACGGCTGCGTTGGTTACCCGGTGCCAATGACCCGGCTTGAAAACAACCAATTATGGCAACCCATTGCCGGTCGCGCTGGGACCGGCCTACCCCATTGAGCCAACCGGTGACGAAGGGCTGCCACTGCTTAAAACGGGCATTGGCGCGACGTAAACTGTTGACAAAAACAGGGATAGCAATTAATGTCAATTGTTTGAAAAAATGGGATATTTTCATCCCCCCGGCCAATTTAACCACGCCGGAGACGCTGCCTGATAATGCATCGTCTTTTTTCTAATTCGCGTGCAGGCCGCAAATGTGATGAGCAATATCAACATGTCCGGATCCCAAAAATGGGTTCAGCCGATAAGATAAAAAAAAGAGGTCGTGAATGCTCAACGTAATGCGCAAACATGCTGGCAGTTGGATGATAAAGGTGATTCTTTTTGCAATCGTGATTGTCTTCGTATTCTGGGGCGTGGGCAGTTTTCGCTCCAGAGAGGCATCCAAAGTGGCTACTGTCAACGATGAACTCATCACGCTCGCGGACTATCGACGGACCTACAATAATTTGATCGATCAATATCGCCAGCAATTCGGTTCGAGCCTCAATGACGGTATGATTGAAATGCTCAATGTGAAAAATCAGGCCTTGACGCAACTTATCGAACGGACCCTTCTTCTCCAAGAGGCAAAAAAGCTGGACCTACGCGTCGCCGACGCCGAAGTTGCCGAATCGGTGATAGCCACGCCTATCTTTCAAACCAACGGTTCGTTCGACAATCGCCGTTATCGAAGCATTCTTGCGCAGGTTCACCTTACCCCGGAAGAATTTGAGGCCGAGCAGAAAAAGATGCTACTGGGTCAAAAACTGACCCGTATGATTGTGGGCACTGCAAAGGTGTCCGATGTTGAAGCACGGCTCTGGTATGACTGGCAGCATACATCTGTGAATATCGATTATGTCCTCTTCGAACCCACCCGCTACACTGGTATCGATCCATCGGCAGAGGAGATCGCCGCATTCTACGACACCCAGAAGGAAAATTACAAAACCGACCCAATGGTCAAAGCACGTTACGTGGTGTTTGATCCGGAGTCATACAAGGATCAGGTGAGTGTAGGCGAAGACGAAATAATTGACTACTATGACGCCAATATGGAAGAATTCAAAACAGAAAAGACAGTTGAAGCCCGGCATATATTAATCAAGCTCGACCCGGAGGCTGATGAGGAAGCAGAGCGGGCAGCCAAAGCCAGGGCAGAGGCCGTAAGGAAGATGGCCGTCGAAGGTCAGGATTTTGCCGAGCTGGCCAAGAATTACTCCGAAGGCCCCACCAAAGACCAGGGTGGTTACCTGGGAAAATTTGAGCGGTCCCAGATGGTAAAACCATTTGCCGATAAAGCCTTTTCCATGAGTGCCGGTGAAATCAGCGAACCGGTAAAGACCCGGTTTGGATGGCATGTTATTAAGGTGGAGACCGTTGAAGAAGCCACCACCACATCCTTGGAAGAAAATAGAGAAACGATCGCCGGCACACTTGCCGGACGTAAGGCAAGCTATCTGGCATACGATAAGGCGGAACTCTTTTATGAAAGCTGCTATGACAAGGATGACATGGCTGACAATGCGGGAACCTTCGGGCGAACCGTATTGGAAACCGGTTCATTTAACCGCCAAGGTCCAGAAGCGCTGGGCAGCGATAAAGCCGAGTTCGCCAAGGCGGCGTTTGCTCTCAGGCGGGACGAAATTAGCGACATTCAAGACATCGGCGGCCGTTACTACCTCATACAAGTAACCGAAACCATCGATCCCACCGTTCCTCCATTGGAAGCTGTCAAATCAAGGGTTGTGGCAGACCTGACAATCAGCATGCAAAACGACGCTGCCATGCAGGGGGCCCAAAAAATGGCAGAAGATCTGGCTGCGGGGATGTCATTCGAGGAGAGTGCAAGCAAGCATGACATCATAATCAAGCAAACCGGCCTGTTCAAGCGCAATGCAACCATACCTACGATTGGCTCCGACCCACAGGTCACCCAAGCCGCCTTTGGATTAACCGATGTCGGCGCTATCAGCGATGAGCCCATTAAAGGCAGTGCTGGTTATTACCTGCTGCGGTTAAAAGAGAGATTGGCCCCTGAGGCGGCCGATTTTGAAGCCGAGAAAGATACCATCAAGGGCATGCTTTTGCGACAAAAGCAAAGAACGATGGTCCAAGATTGGATAGCGGCACGCAAAGCGGATAGCCAGATCACCGTCGAGAAAGATTTTTAAAAAAAGGGGACAATCCAACTTCAGAAAGGACACGAAAAGATAAGCATGAATACACCACCCATCTCAAGCGAATCAGGCCATCATAGCGGTCACGTTTCGAAGAAATGCCCGGAGTGTATGGAGTACATGCCCCTGAACGTAGACGTCTGTCCTTCATGCAAGCTGCCAGTAGGCAAGATCAACAAGCACGGCATGGCAAACCGAAAAACAGACTGGAAAGGCTATGGTGTGGCCATCGCCGCCTGGATCGTGTTTTTTTTCTATGTCTGGTGGGCCTTTATCAGGGAGCCTTGACAAACACGTCATTTTTGCCTGCCAACCATTATCTTCGTACTAGCATGTCTGTCGGTGCCCGATTATACCTGATGTCACAGGTGGGATCCTTCCACCGCAGATAATCCATTTCCGATTCTGATCAGCAGCGCTTATAAACCGATCACCTGCGATCCGCCGCTTTTGCGTCGGACCGACCAATAGTCAAGTGCCCAAGCCTCTTTTCTACCATCTAACTGTTCCTTGACGCGGCGTTTGGTATAGGAGAGAAGTATGAACCGATATGTGTCACTGGTGCCGGCTGCTTCGACGATTCAAACATACTTGGGAAAAACGACCGGTTGCCGGCACCCGAATCTTGCACGTGTCGGCGGGTGAACATCAAGAAGAGATGACTTCCCCCGGTTTTACCTGTCAGGTATTCCAATATGCTTCGAAATCTTTCATAACCTTTTTATTTAACATCCATTTGTATTTCAATTATGATTTTCATTCAAGGTGGATATCTTTTAATATTCCGTACGTATTTACATGCAAGCGTCCATTTCGATCGGACCTATAACCAAGAATAAGGCTGTTTAAATTTATCATACAATATTAATTGGTTGAATTTGCTGCCGACTTTCTGCATTTCAAGCAAGGTCGCACCTAATACAGGTTCCCAGAAGTAAGCCTTCTTTTGGGTTATAGGTCCGATTTCGATTGACGCCATTTAATGCAAGGTAGGCCATGAAAAAAATATGCAGCCAGCTGGATAGATAGTATTGCTGCTACTCATGCAAGTGGAAGCATTTCTCAAAACAGGGTTGACAATAGAAGAGAAATATAATAGGGCTCAAAATAACTAGCTAAATTTTTAGCTAAAACCGTATTAATCAAGGAGGCTCGAGCTGATGAAAGATGTTCAAAAGAAACTATTGGCGATTTCCACTGCATTGTCTTCTCTTGTGCAACGGGTAGAGAAATTGGCTGTAGCTATTGAAAAGGGGAGTGCAAAGGGGGCACCGGTGAAGAAAAAAAAGGCCCCTGCAAAAAAAGTGAAAGCGAAAAAAACGAAAGCTGCTCCGAAAAAAAAGGTAGCTGCCAAGAAAGCCACGCCGAAGAAAAAGGCCGCAAAAAAACGAGCGGCTGCTGCGCCCAAAGCCAAAACGGCTGCCGGGAAACCAACCATGCTCGACAACATCCTTGGAATTATCAGCAGAAGTCGCAACGGAATTACGGTAGAACGCCTCAAAAAGAAAACCGGGCTTCAGGCCCGTCAGGTAAGCAATGCACTATACAAACTGGCCAAAAAAGGCAGTGTTGAAACACTCTCTAGGGGTCTTTACGTTAAAAAGACAAAGTAATCCCTGAATCTTGCATAAATATCATTTTGGTCGGTATTCCAATATAATGCCAGTGTCTTGTATGCGATCCAGAAGTACAGTAAAATGCTTTGAAGGTAAAATTGAGACCCGCCATTTTTTCTCACAATTTTCATTCTTCGGTCGAGTCGGAGGCTCCCATCTGCGGCTTTATTAAGGCTTGCAATAGCCCACTATGGCGGGGCCCTTCAGTGCCTTGCAGATGAAAGCCTCCGACTCGTGCAACATTCAGGCAATCATTATCTAAGCATATAAAGGGACTGTCTTAAAGGCAGTCACACCTTAAGGCATGGGTGGACGTTCACGCTGGGACGGCTGAGCATATGTTGTGCTTGCCATTTTTTGCAACAGCCGTGTAAGCGGCCTTATTTTGACGGCTATCCCAACAACATCTTCGTTCACCCTTCCTGGGTTATCAACACGCCTTTCGAGACCCTTTTTAAATCGGTCAGGGAGGCTTGTCTCGTATAGCAAGCGCATTGATCGTAGTATTGCCTTTCCCCGCCTCTGTATTACTATCTTGATGTTTCAGTAAATACGAAGTACCTATTTCGTTGATACAAACGAGATGTAAGGATGCGCAATGATCAACAAATATAGATCAATCCCAGACGCATTGGCGTCAAGGCTTACAATGGTTTCGGTAACCGTGATGTTGATGGTGTGGACCGGCTTTGGCCTGCTCCATCTACCATGGCTTCCACAGATCGCGCCTTCTCCGGCGGTGGCTGCTCAATCGGAAATGGGACAAGGCGATCAGCCGCCATGGCCTCACGAGATCAGCGATCTGGCGCCAGATCCTGCAATTGTTTTCGGTCGGCTTCCCAATGGCTTTGGCTATGTGCTGATGAATAATCAGCGCCCAAAAAATCGCGTCAGCGTGCATCTTTATGTTCGTGCGGGCAGCCTTAATGAGACAAATGAACAGCGGGGACTTGCCCATTATCTGGAGCATATGCTCTTTAACGGATCCACTCATTTTCCACCGGGTGATCTGGTGCGCTATTTCCAGAGCATTGGGATGCAATTCGGCAACGACGCCAATGCCTACACCGGATTTGACGAAACCGTCTACGACGTCATCCTGCCTTTGGGGGATGAAGAAAACCTAAAAAAGGGTCTGTTGGTAATGCGCGATTATGCCATGGGCGCCCTGTTGCTTGAGGAAGAAGTCAAACGCGAAAAGGGCGTCATCCTGGCGGAAATGCGCTCCCGGGATTCAACTGCATTCAGAACCTTTGAGGCAACCTTGAAATTTGAGCTGCCTGAGTTTCTCGCATCCGAGCGATTACCCATCGGCAAGGCAGAAACAATCAGAAATGCGGACCGGGCAATTCTCAAGGACTACTATGATTCATGGTACCGCCCGGACAATACGGTGTTGGTGATGGTGGGGGACTTTTCCATCCCTGTAGCCAAAAGTCTCGTTGAAGCCCAGTTCAACGATTTTAAATCGCGGGCGCCGATACCTGCCTTGCCTGAGCTGGGAACGATCTCTCACCAAGGACTAAAGGTATTTTTTCACCATGAACCGGAAGCAGGGGGAACGACGGTCAGCATTGAAGTGGTTCGCGCCCACAACCCCGCCCCGGATTCACTTGACCGTCAACGCCAACAGCTGATAGCGGATCTGGCGGATCGCATTCTCCAAAACCGGCTGGATGCCCGATTGAAGGCACCCGATGCGCCGTTTACAGCGGCGACTGTCGGCAGCGGCGTCTACCTGAATCACATTCGATATGCTGAAATTTCTGCCGACAGCAGCGCCGGAAATTGGCGGCAGACCCTCACAGCCTTAGAACAGGAATTGCGGCGGGCCAGGTTGTATGGATTCACCGAACCCGAGTTGGCACGCGTTAAAAAGGACTTCCAGAAAATGCTGACCAACGCGGTCAGGGAAGCCTCCACCCGCAACAGCACGTCGATTGCCCGGTCCATTATTCGCCAGCTGAACCGCAACCGGGTCGTTCAATCTCCCCAACAAAAAAAGGACAACCTAGCCCCACTTGTGACTGCTACTACCTTGGACGATGTTCAAGAGGCATTTGCCGATAACTGGCCCGATGACCATCGGCTGGTACTGGTCACCGGTGACGCCGACCTTGGGTCAAAAGCGCCAGGCCGCCCGGAGGCAGTGATTCGGGGTGCCTTCCTGGCATCTGCGGGCACCGTGGTCGAACGGCCCGAAGTGGCGGCGGTTGCCAGGTTTCCATATCTGCCGATACCCGACGCATCCGGCGAAATTGCGTCTCGGGAAGACATCGACGACCTTGGCATTATCCGCATCCGTTTCGGCAATGGCGTCCGATTGAGTTTGAAACGGACCGATTACAAAACCAACGAGGTGATGGCCAACCTGATCTTCGGTAACGGGAGATCCTCTGAACCGCAGGCGATCCCCGGCCTCTCCCTGTTGGCCGAGGACGCAATCAATGAAAGCGGCTTCGATAGTCTGGACACAACCCAATTGGAGCGGGCGCTGGCTGGCAAAAGCACCTATGTGGATTTCCGCATCCGTGAAACCCATTTCAATCTATCTGCTGAAACCGTACCCGATGAAGTCGAATTGATGTTCCAGCTTATCGTCGCGCATCTGACGGATCCTGGCTTTCGTGACGACGCCATGGAGCTGGTCCGTGAACGGCTGCGTCAGGATTACCAGTCATTGTCCCGGTCCGTCGATGGCCTGATGAGAATCGATGGGCTGCGGTTTCTGGCGGGGGGGGACAGCCGCTTTGGCATGCCCGATTTTAAACAGATACAAGCCATCGGTCTTGAGGATATACGCCGGTGGATTGCTCCCCAATTGGCCGAGGCCCCACTGGAGCTGTCCATTGTGGGCGACTTCGATGAAAAGGCAGTCATCGAGCTGGCCGGGCGCTATCTGGGTACCTTGCCGGATCGCAGCGGTTCAGCCGAAAACGCCCGGACCGATATGCCTACAGTGCCCACAGGCGCCGTCAAACGGTTAAGCGTGGACACCCAGATTCCAAAGGCAATGGTCGTCGCGGCGTGGCAGACCGATGACTTTTGGGACATTGGTCGAACCCGTCGGCTGTCCGTTCTGGCCGACATCTTCTCCGAGCGACTCAGGCAGCGTATCCGGGAGAAGCTGGGCGCCTCGTACTCGCCTTTTGCCTTCAACCGGGCCAGCCGGGCCTACATGGGCTATGGCATCTTTCAGGCCTATGTCAGCGTGGCCCCTGATCAAGCCGATACCGTCTTGGAGGAAGTCAGGACCATCGCCGAGAGCTTGGCACGCGAGGGAACCACCACCGACGAATTGGCGCGTGCTATCGATCCTATCCTCACATCGATTAGAGAGTTGCGGCAAACCAATGGATACTGGCTAAACAGTGTCATGACCGGATTGGCCAGACACCCCCAGCAGATCGAATGGGCCAGAAGCTTTTTGGCTGACTATTCAGCAGTAACCGTGGACGAACTCAATCGCCTGGCTGCCACCTATCTGACCGATGCGCGGGCAGCAGCCATTATCATCCAACCGAATCATTCCACCGATGCCTGAAATATATCGGCTTGGCGTAGCATTGAGCTGCGGACGCCTGTTTTCAAGATGCATCCTCCGCGTCCTGCTTCTCATCCACCAGCAAGGATGTCGCTTGGCTGAAAAAACTGTCAAACTGCCATTTTTTAATAGAGAAGATCCATGGGCGCAGGGCCTCGTCCAGTTTGTGCGCTGCTTGGGTTGCGGAAGCATTTGGTTCGACCGCCTTTTCTTTGGATACCGCCCCATCCGCTGCTGGGGTTTCAGCTGGATCCACCGGTTGCGGGGCCGCTGCGGTCTGTTTGACGCGCACCCGCACAGTATGGTTTTCCTTACCGTCAAACTCAGGAAAGATACTGATCTGACGTCCATCGTAAAGTTGATATACCAGTCGGTGCTGGCTTGAGGTCATGGCCGGTGGCTGGGCTGCAGCCGGCCGCACATCGTCCAGGGTCAATGGCGCCAATGCGTCCATAACCTGCTCGATTTTAACCGGGTCGGCGGTTCTTCCTTGGGATACGGGCGTCATGTCGGCATCCTGGTCTTTCTCCGGTCGAGACAGGATGTATTCCGGCGATTGGTCGTCAGCCGTATAACAGGTAACCGATTCAACGGCTTCGCCCTTAATATTCAAGATCTCTTTCTTCAGCCATTCTGCCGGCGCCGTTTTCAGAAAACGAAAGTTGCCATCTACGAGATAAACGGTATCATCATCGGCTTTTTTCAAGTATTGTCCGCCCATGCCGCCGTCTTCCGTCTGTCTGGTTTGCCCCAGGATGACATCGGCAAGCGTGGTTCCCGAGGCATCCTTTAGTGTAATCAGCGTACCGCTTGCGGACGCCCCTTCCGTCGACGGTGATAGCAATTCGAGACGGGTCACGCTTTCGGGGGAACCGGCAAAGCTGCGACCGATTTTCAGCCGCGATAGCTTGATGACGGTATCCTTGATTGCGTCAAAATTAGCTGGGTAGCCACTGCGCTCTTTGACCTGCCAAACCGTATCGCCTTTGACCAAGGTGGTCTGCGTATCGGCGTCCGCCACTGTTATGGCAGCAACCTGATTCACCGGCAGTTGAGGAAACAGCTTGGCTCCCAATTTCGGCCCGGATGTATTGTCCTTGCCTTTGAATTGAATCATCGCCAAGGCCACCAGAAGGCCTGCCGCCAGCAGCAGTATCAGTAGTGTCTTCCCCTTCATCGATTATGCCTTTCGTCTGCGAGTGGCTGCGTAGATGATCCCGCCGATACCGACAAGCAGGGGAACCAGGAAGATGTTTAAAAACTTGATGGTGGTGCCCAGCTGTTCGATTTCGGATCGCAGGTTACGCCGTACCGTTTTGAGTTCTTTGTTGATTTTCAGTTTTTCTTCCTGAAAACGGGCGATTTCCTGTTCTTGCTCCGCGCTCAATATGGCCTGCTGGGAGGCATCTTTTTGCTGTTCTAGCAGACGCAGCTTCTCATTGGTTGCCTCCACCTGGCGCACCAGCGCCTGTTCCTGATCCAACCAGCGGTCCTGCGCCTTGCGCTCCAGTTCCTGGACCCGCGTAAAGGGCCGCTCAAAGGTGCCCCGGGAGCGGATGCCGATCAGGGCCGGATTGCCGGTCAGCATCTCGCATGCGTTGAGCAGGAAATTCAGGTTGTCGTTGAAGATGTTTGAAATGGTGAATCCCAGCAGGTTCTGTTGGCTCAGGTAGTAGCCGTCATACAACAGATCGCTGTCGGCGACCACGATGATGGCGGATTCGGTACGTCCCTCAGCTAGCGCCCCTTGGGAATCGGTAATATCGGTTTGGGTGGTCTCTTCTCCGGCGGTGGGCACAGGGGCCGGCTTGCCGTCAGGAAAAGCCGTCTTGAATTTACCGGTAATGCGCACCGCCAAGCTTCGCGCCGTTCCCGACGGCTTGAAATCCCGCCTTATTGCGCGCACATCCATATTGTGGGAAAAGGCGTCCACCTCGGCGTTGTTGGGGCTGGATTGCACCAAGGCCTCGACGGTGTACGGGGCATCCGAAACGGTCTCAATGGAACCGGCTACCGGCAGCAGCATCGTTTCAAGATTGGCGGTGATCAGATTGTCCACACTGAAAGCGGGGGCCCGGGGGGAAAGCCACATGGGATTCTCCTCCACCTGATTGTTCCTGTTCCTCAAACGCGTGGTGAAGGTGTAGTCGGCGACCGCCTTTCCCGCAGCCATGCGAATGCCCCAGGACGTGAACAGTTTCTCGGGAATGGACCCACCGGGCCCCATTCGCGGATCGTCTAACAGAGACAGGGGGTCGGCATAGACAATCAGGTTGCCGCCACCCAACAGATACTGGTCCACGGCAAAGGCCATCGTATCGGACATGTTCTTGGGATGAAACAGAATCAGCAGGTCGGCAGTAGCATCGATGCTGTCGGCATCGGGTTGCACGTTGATCAGATCGTAGGTTTTTTTCAGCTCTTCAATAAAAAACCAGGGCTCCGTGCCGGGTTGCGAAGCCATGCCCATCGGCGGCCGGCCAAATACCGGCAGACCGCTGAACACGGCAATCTTGAGTCGTTCCGCCGTCTGCACCCGGGTGATGATGCGCGTCAGATCATACTCAAGGCGCGTCTCTTGCGTGGGATCGATGAAGGCAATGGTCGCCTCCTGGTCGGCAGCCAGTGCCACCAGGCCCAGATACACCTTTTCACCGGTCGGCAGGCTGATGCTTTTCATCCCGTATTTAATGGCCCACTCCTCTTCTTCCGAATCGGGCTTGGGATCGTAGATTTCGATGGCAATCTTACCCTTCCCAAAGTATTCATACTCCGAGAGAAAATCGATGACCCGCTGGGCA
>JASFFF010000082.1:0-10432 GCA_050124445.1 Desulfosarcina sp. | reverse complement strand
GTGCTGATCACCCGGACCACCTGGCCGGTGGCGTTGACCTCCACCTGCTGGCCGCCGCGTTGGCCGCGGAGCCATTGTTCCCTTGCCCGTTCAATACCGTATTTTCCGATGAAATCCCCGGTTTTGTAGTCGCTGTAAATCTCCTTTTTCAGCTCTTCGACATTGATTTCACCCATGTAGCCCAGCAGATGCGCCGAACTGGGGCTGAAGATATAATCCCTTCGGGGAGAGACATTGACCACGATCCCGGGCAAGTCCCAACGATTTACCTCTATGGCCGCCAGCGCCTCTCTGCCAATGTCGGGTTTCAGCAGCACCGGTTTGTAGGCCTGCGTTGCTTTGGCCTTCTCCAGGCTTTCCCAGAACTCAGATTCGTCGATACCGGCGTATTGGGACAGCTTTTTGATCGTCGCTTCCAGGGGATTGGCGTCCTTGACGATGATGCTTAAATCGTAGGCGGGTCGATTGTCCGCCATTAAGCGGCCTTCGGTGTCATATATCAGTCCACGAGGCGCATCCACACTTTTTAATCGGATGCTGTTGATCTCCGAGAGTCGCCGAAGCTCTTCGCCTTCGATCACCTGAAGGAAGAGCAATCGGGCGATGAGCACCACAAAAGCAGCCACGATGACTGTCAGGGTGGCACTGAGCCGCTGATCGAACCAATCGCTGTCTACATTGTCGAGATAGTCGGTCAAGGAACCCTCAACGGATCTTTTTCGGCATTGAACGATTTCCTGGCACGGTCGACCGATCGTTGTCCGCGGATAAAGGCAAGCATCAAAAACGGACCGGTTACGGCACCCACGAGTATCTGCCCGGCAACAATGGGAAATACGGACTCTACTGGCCAGGGAGCCGATGCCAATACAACCGCGGAAAAGGCCACCACCATGCTTTTGAAAGCAACCCCGACAGTAACCAGCAGCAGTAGCAGGATCGCATTGCCCACATGCAAAAACTGAATGATCCAGCGGACGCCCACAACCATCCACAGATAGGCACTCAGGTGAACGCCGAATACACTGCCGGATAAGCCATCCATGGCCAGTCCCGCGAACACCACAATCGGCAAGGCCTCACGCAGCGAGCGGTTCACGCCCAGATAGACCACAAAAGGAACCAACAGGTCGTAAAGACAGACCGGATCGTGAATCGCCAACAAGGTGGTTTGAAAAAGGATCAGAAGCAGAGAAAGGGTCACGTGATACAGGTAAATCATGATTCTCCCGAAAGATCGCTGGAAGCAGGCTTGGCAATGATTAGGACCTCTTCGAGAACTTCAAAATCGACGTACGGGGTCACAGAGACCCGTTGGAATATTCCGGCATTCTGGCGAACGATCTCAGAAATACGGCCCACCCGAAGCCCTTTGGGAAAAACGCCATCCAATCCTGAAGAGACAACCGTATCTCCAACACTGACGGCTTGTTTGCGCAGCACGTAGTCGAACACACAGTATCCGGCACCCCCGCCTTTGACGATGCCCCTTGCCCGGGTCTTTTGCACCAGGGCATCCACGGCACTGTTCGGATCGATCAACAACAACACTTTGGCATAGCGGGACGACACCTCCACCACCACACCGACAACGCCTTCGGGAATGACCACGGGGTCGCTCTGGCGGACGCCGTCCCGGGTCCCCTTGTCTACAATCACGGTTTTGGACCAAGGAGATGGGTCCTTGCCCACCACCTGGGCGGCAATCATCGGCAGTTGGATATCCGGTTCAAAACCCAATAAATGGCGCAGCCGATCGTTGGCCAGCCCCAATTCGCTGCAGTGATTGAGTTGTTGCAGACGCTGTCCCAGCGCTTGTTTCAACTGTACATTCTCTTTGGCTGCAGATACCAAAAAGAAATAGTGATTCCAGATATTTTTAACGGATTGAACGAAACCGGTAAGCTGCTTCTGGAAGGGCGAAACAACAATCAGCGCGCTCCGACCGAACCCGGACGGCGCTTGGGTTTGTTTACCGGTGATGGTGAGCAGGATGATATTCACCGCGACCAGAAGGATCACCACGGCAATCAGAATCATCCTTTTGGAAAACATGGGAACCGTTAGACAATGATGACCTGTTTAAGGATTTCCAGGCTGTCCAGCGTTTTGCCGGACCCAAGGGCCACAGTGGAGAGCGGGTCATCGGTCACCGTGATGGGAAGCCCGCTTTCCTCTCTTAACAGCTTATCCAGGTTCTTCAGCAGGGCGCCGCCACCGGTGAGCACAATCCCGCGGTCAACAATATCGGCAGCCAATTCCGGCGGGGTCTGTTCCAGGGCTATTTTGACGGTTTCCACGATGGCCTCGATCTGTTCGGATATGGCCTCACGAATCTCTTCAGAATCGATGGCAAGTATCTTGGGGATACCGGTCACCAGGTCACGACCCTTCACCTCGATGGTCTCCACCTTGTTAGGATCCGGATAGGCATTGCCAATCGTGGTTTTAATGATTTCAGCCGTCCGCTCACCGATGAGCAGGTTGTATTTGCGCTTGACGTATTGGATGATGGCCTCGTCCATCTTGTCACCGGCCACGCGAAGCGAACGGCTGTAGACAATGCCGGCCAATGAGATCACCGCCACTTCGGTGGTTCCGCCACCGATGTCCACCACCATATTGCAGGTGGGCTCGGTGATAGGCAGGTCGGCGCCGATGGCGGCGGCCATCGGTTCTTCAATAAGAAACACTTCCCGGGCACCGGCTGACTCGGCTGACTCTCGCACGGCGCGCTTCTCCACTTGGGTAATTCCCGAGGGCACGGCAATGATAATACGCGGCCGCACGAAGGTGCGTCGGTTATGCACCTTGTGGATAAAATGGCGCAGCATGGCCTCGGTAACTTCAAAATCGGCAATCACGCCGTCGCGCATGGGCCGGATGGCCACAATATTTCCCGGGGTACGACCCAGCATGTTTTTGGCTTCCAGGCCAACTGCCAGAACTCGGTTCTTGGTGCGATGGTCGGTGCGAACGGCAACCACGGAGGGTTCACTGAGAACAATGCCTTTGCCTTTCACGTATACCAGTGTGTTGGCCGTCCCCAGATCAATGGCCAGATCGCTGGAAAAAACACCCAGAATGGAATCGATGAAGTTCATGCCGCCTCTTTCTCGGTTATTAATCGCGACGTTGTCGACTATGGCTTGCACGGAGCAACGGCAGTCTGGCCGACCAATTGTACACAGGTAACGAGTTTATCGACGGGTACCAGAAATACTTTATGATTTCAAGCAAAGAATTGCTGGTACAAGCTTTAATCCGATTAAATTTCAAAATGTTCCATGATTCGATCGTGGATCCGGGGACGGAATTGCTGTAGCCGAGTATTCCAGCGAGAAGGATGGACCCGGTTGGTGAGTAAAACGATGCATCGGTCTCGATCCAGATCCCACCAAAAAGAAGTACCAGTATAGCCCAGATGTCCAACCGTATTGGTTGAGAAATAGCTGCCGGCACTGGAGTTGGATGTCGAGGGACGATCGAAACCCAGTGGCGGATGAGGCGTCACCCCGTAAAGCACTTCAGCCAGGATCTGCTTTGAAAAAAGCGGTGCCGACGAATAGCCGTGAAGATCTGCGGCCAAATGACGAAGCAGCTGAAAGACTGCCATGGCCGTTCCGAATAGGCCGGCATGCCCATCAATCCCACCGGCATACCAGGCATTGTCATCGTGCACCTCACCTACCAGCAGCCGGTTGCGGACCGGGCATAGCTCGGTGGCGGCATATGCACGGCTTGGCCGTTGATCGATGGTGAGATCCACGAAAAAAAGATCACTCAATCCCATGGGGCCATAGACCTCGGCGGCCAGGAATTGATTCATGGGGCAGCCGGCCGCCGCTTCAACCAGGCGGCAGAGCAGCATGAATCCCAGGTCACTGTATTGGACGCGCTGCCCCGGCCTGCCCTCAAGCGGCGTGCGCTTGAGCAAATCCAGTACGGCGGATTTGCGATGCGCACGCGACACTGATTGGAGTCGCATGTAGAAGCGACGGTGGGCGGGCAGCCCGCTTTGGTGGCAAAGCAGCTGCCGGGCCGTCATGGCGGCCTTATCACTTCCGGACAAATCCGGCAGGTAATGGTCAATCGACCGATCCAGATCGACCACGCCCCGATCGGTTAACATGGCCGCTGCCAGGGTCGTCGCCAGTGGCTTTGTCAACGATGCCAGATCAAAGACGGTCTCGCGGGTCATGGGTTGGCCCGAAAACAAATTGGCATCCCCATAGCATTTGAAAAATAGGCGACGATCGCCCTGGCCCACCAGTAGTACGGCTCCGGGATAGACACAGTCCCGAAGCCCCTGCAACATCATTTCATTGACGGGATTGTGCTGCATCGCCGGTTATCGCTCTCGGACCGCTGGCCCACAAACGGTCAACATCCGGGAATGCGTGTCCAGATGCGCCCACAGTCCCACCGGCAAGGTAGTATTGATGGTGCCATGACCCACTTCAAAGCCTGTTAGAATGGGGATGTCCAGTTCCCCCAGGCGGTCGGCCACGATTTGTCGGATCGCCTTCGCTGAGCCGCAATCGGTAAAGCTGCCCAGGGCCAGACCAGCCAGCCCATCCATGCAACCGGCCAGCAGCATCTGGGTGAGCATGCGATCGACACGATAAGGCGCCTCCCCCCGATCCTCGATCAATAAAATACAGCCGTTGAAATCTGGCTGATAGGGGGTGCCCGTCAGGTGGCACAGCAAGGTCAGGTTGCCGCAACGCAAAGGGCCATGGGCGCTGCCGGGTTGAATGACGTCATGGTCAACGGCGGCAAGGGTTATCGCCTCGGATTGGGTCAGTGCCGCAAGAAAACGGCTGCGGGTTGAAGGATCCCCGTTGCCAAGGGTTGTAACGGTGGGGCCATGAAAGGCCACCAAATGACAATGATCGACCAAAAAGTTTAAAAGGACGGTGATATCACTGAAACCAACGAATACCTTGGGGTTGCCCGAAATGAGCGCCGCGTCAAGAAGGGGTAGAATGCGCATGGCGCCATATCCTCCCCGGGCACAGATGATTCCGTCGATGTCAGGATCGGCAAACAGTCGATTCACCAGAGCTGCCCGTTCCTGGTCCGGACCTGCCAGATAGCCTTGTTTCTGGAAAATGGGGTCTTCAACAACCAGTCGAAAACCCATGGTTTGCAGGGCAGCCACGCCGGCGTTGAATGATTCCCGGTCGAACGGGCCGGCAGGCGCGACAACGCCCAGTGTGTCCCCCGGTTGTAAGGCCCGGGGCAGGGTCAATGGTGACGGCGCTGAGTCATTCACTATTTATCCATCGCTCCTTGACACCCTATGTGGATGGTGTTAAAGGGTTGGCTTCTCGTCGGGGCGTAGCGCAGTCTGGTAGCGCACTTGAATGGGGTTCAAGGGGTCGGAGGTTCAAATCCTCTCGCCCCGACCAGATCTATAAAGCCTAAAGGCACTTGCAATGCAAGTGCCTTTTTCTGTTTTCAATTGGGTTCAGGGTAATATGCGTGGCGATGAAGACGCAGACCCAACCGAAAATGACTATCGCTTCTAGAAGTGGTTTCGAAACCTCAGATTAGGTCTTAGGGCACGGCGCAGACCGATGAAAAAGCGGAGCATATTCAATTATATGTGAGCACTTTGAAGAGGCCTGCAACACAGCCATCGGCCCTTAGATGGGGTTTTGAAACCACTTCTAATAGGCCGCTTCGATCACCGGCTGATAGGCGTCGAGCACCTTGCGGCGTTTGAGCTTGAAGGTCTGGGTGAGCATACCGTTGTCGACGCTAAAGCCTTCACTGATAACAATGAACTTTTTGGGAATCTCATAGGATCCGAACTTGCTTCCCAGGTGCGCCAATATTGCCTTTTCGATGTAGGCCTTGACTGCCGGATCGGCAACCATTGCCGCCGGTTCCGATGGCCATCCATTTTCTTTGGCCAACTTTTCCATGACAATGAAATCCGGATAGACCAGGCAGACGGTGTAGGGTCGGTTCAGTCCGTAGATCATGGTATGTTCTACGCAGGGCAGCAGCTTGATCTCCTCTTCCATGGTTGCCGGAGAGACGAACTTGCCGTTTTCGAGTTTGAACTGCTCCTTGATACGACCGGTAATGTGCAGGTAACCGTCTTCATCGATATAAGCCCGGTCCCCGGTACGCAGACCGCCGTCTTCGGTCATGGTGGCCCGGGTCTCCTCGGGCTTGTTGTGATAGCCCTTCATGACGTTGGGGCCATAGACGATCAGTTCCCCCTCCTCCGGGTTGTCGCTGTCAAAGGTCTTGTCGATCTCCATGCGCACCTTGTCGATGGGCCTGCCGGCAGTGCCCAGGCGGTGGTGCTGCGGCGTGTTGATGCTGCCGCACGGCGACAGCTCGGTCATACCCCAGGCTTCATAGACCGGGATACCCACATCTTCAAAGAACTCGGCGATATGGGGGCTTAGCGCCGCACTGGCGCTCAACGAATACATGAGCCGGCCGCCGAACTTGTCGCGGATCTTCTTGAAGACGATGGCATCGGCCATTTTGAGCTTCAGATCGTTGACCAAGCTGGTTCGGCCCTCCTTTTTCAAGCGACGTCGTTCAATCCCAGCATTGACGCCCATTTCGAACAGTGTCTTGGCCAGCCCGCCCTTTTCATCCATTTTGGCATTGAGGCCGTCGTATACCCGGCTGAAGATGCGGGGAACGGCGATCAGAAAGGTCGGCTTGACCAGTGCCAGATCGTCTACGATGGTCAGGGGGCTTTCGGCAAACCCGGTGGATCCGCCCAGCCGCATGAGGAAATGCAGCTCGACCGTTTGACCGTAGGAGTGTGCCCAGGGCAAAAAAGAGAGCGTCCGTATGTTTTCATCCAATTGCGGGTAGGCTTTGGCGCCTGCATGCACATTGCTGGTGAGATTTCCATGGGAGAGCAGTACGCCTTTAGGGGAGCCGGTGGTGCCGGAGGTATAGATCAGACCGGCAATATCGTCAGCATCCGGATGAACCGCTGGTACGGGATTTTCCTCACCGTGACGTTCAAGTGCCGCCATACTCTCTTGGCCCTGTCCCTCGATGAGGACCACGTGGTTCAGGGTCTCGATCTCCTCAGGCCAGTGTTTGATCTTGGCCAGGATCTCTGGTTTGGAAACAAAAAGCACCCGCACCGCCGCATCCTCGACAATGTAGCGCCAGATTTTCTCCAGTTCCGCTTCATACATGGGCACATAACGAGCGGCGAGGCTGTAGGTGGCGTAGCAGCCCACGGCCCATTCCACGCGGTTGTTGGCGATTATGCCGACGGCATCGCCTTTCCGGATTCCCAAGTGGGCCAAACCGCCACGAAGATTGGCAATCCGCTTGCCCACGTGATCGTAGGTCACCCAATCGTAGCCGTCTTTGGCCTTGTTCTTGGTCCCCATCCAAAGATTACCGCCAAATCTGGCCACACTATCCTCAAACATCTCAACCAGATTGTCCGGCTTATCCAACGTGTACATGGCACCTCCCTTTTTCCCTTACACGCTCAGGCTCAGATAATGGCTACAAGGCCGACATCTGGAACCGGCCTGATCGGTGGGATAGGCCTAGTCGTGAGTTTAATCTGAATGTTATTTATAATATTTAGATTGTTTAGTTTCTATGCGCATATCACCAACCAATATCTATGTACATAGTGAACGAAGCAATTGCAAGCAACCTTATTTTCCGGTAAATGTCGGGTCGCGCCTCTGCATGAAGGCCGAGACGGCCTCCTTTAAATCTTCCGAAACCAAAACCGCCGCATTTTTCTGGGCCACATAGTCCAGCCCGGGGTAGACGCCATTGTCCCGGCTGTAATTGATGACCTCCTTGACGCCCTGGACGGTCATCGGGGCCAAGCCGGCGATGGCTTCGGCCAATTGACCGGCTGCTTGGACCGTGGCCTCGCGACTGTCGCATACACGGGTAACGAACCCCATGCTCAGCGCCTCGGTGGCCGTGAAATCCCGCCCGGTAAGTGCCAATTCACGGAACCATCCATGCCCGATGATGTGGGGCAATCGCTGCAGGGTGCCCAGGTCAGCGATGATGGCCATGCGCGTCTCTCGAATACTGAAAACGGTTTCTGCACAAGCCAACCGAATATCACAGGCCGACAGCAAATCGACCCCGGCACCGAGGCAGTGGCCGTGGACGGCTGCAATGACCGGTTTACGGCAGCGCTCAATGGCGTTGTTGCTCTCCTGGAGCTGGTGGATCGTTTTTCTCAGGCGCTCCCGATCGTCTGCCCCTTGGCCACCCAACATCTTGCCTGCCTCGGCAAGGTCCAAACCAACGCTAAAGCTTTCGCCTTGTGCATGAATGACGATCGCCCGCACGACTGGATCGTCATCCAGACGCCGGAAACGCTCGGTCAGTTCGTTGAAAAAGGCCATCCCCATGGCATTGCGTCGTTCGGGGCGATTGAGTGTCAACCAGGCCACGTGTTCCGCTACTTCCAGTTTGATCGTCCTGCTGTCGCGCATAGTCACGTCCTTTGGGCAAGATCAACAAGCATCTGTGGGTTCATGGTTGCGGTTGGTATCGGGTGCAACGCCCCCGGCTTGAAAACGATCAATCCCCTACTCCGGCTTCAAATCTCTCGAATCCCACCACTCCTTGCCGTAGTTGACAAAAAGCTGACGGCCGGCAGCAACCTTTTTGATGGTATGGAATATGATCAGATCGCGGTCCGTGTCATGCCAGTATTCCGTGTTGTGATTGCTGGCGTGATTGAACAGGCTGCCCCAGCCGAGCACCAGAGAGTAGACATCCGAATCACCGTTGTCTTCAGCCGATTCCAGGTTAAATACGTAGTCATCCAGCGCTCCGGCACACTCGTCTGCGTTGATGCGCAGATACGGGCACTCTTCGAGCGTGGTGTCGGCCGGAATCGTTCTAGTCGCAAAAATACCATGGCCAAAACTGCAGGGCGATATGACAATGTCTGGATGTCGGTAAAGGGGCGCGAGCGTCTTTTTCATGGCCTGTATGACTCCATGAACGGTTCTGTTTGATCATGGGTGTACCAACGGCTATGGGTAAAGTCAATTATCGCGACCATTGCATAAAATCATTTCACTCTGCAGGATGGCGGTCACCTGGCTGGCACCCCATTGGATACCAGCCAGGTGGGCGGTTGGTTGGCGGGTCAGCAGCTCTGATCAGAGATTTTGCCATGCAAGTGGCGGATTCTCATGCTGAGCACCCGGCAGACGTGCAGTGCGATCTGGGGATATTCACGCACGATTTCCTGCAACTCCTGTTTGTTCAGGGTTAAAAATCGGGAAGCCTTTTTCACCCGGATGGTGGCGGACCGGCGATCATCGCCAAAAAGGGCCATTTCGCCGAAGTAATCTCCGGCGCTGATGCTGTCCAGTTCAATCTCCCTGGCGAGGTTACAGTCTTTGATCACGGCCACATCCCCTTCCAACACGAGGTAGAGTGTGTCACCCCGATCCCCCTCCTTAAAAACCTGCTCCCCCGGATCAAAAACGGCCTCTTCGGTGACCGAGGCCACTGCGGCCAGCTCATTGATGGATAGATCGCTGAAAATCTCGATGTTTTTTAAATGCAATATCTTGTCGGTCAGGGGAATCGAAGCCTTGGTACCCATGTTTTCCTCCTGTGGGGAGCGGTGGTTTGGTCCCGCATTGATCCATTGTTCGGCTGCCATGGCCACGTGGCGGTTGGTGTGCGCGGTCAAATGGTCGATCTGATTGGCCAGTGGCGGCGCTTCAGGCGACTGCTGGATGAGAACGAGCCCCAATGCCAGGGTAACCCAGTTGCTGCTTTCCAGCAGGCCATCGAAGAGCTCGGATGCCGACAACATCGTCACTTCTGCCGGGAACAGCCGACGACCGGCGGCGATGCGTTCATCGGGATCCATGTCGTCAAGCAGCGGCATCAGCATTCGCACGAGATTCCTATCCAGTATGTCGTCCATGGCCTCCAGGCTGTTGGCCCGCTGCCGCTTGTCGTCGGAGAAAATACCGCGGACAATGCGGTGCATACGGTTCGACCGATCCTGGGCCGCCAGCACCCGCAGGGTCGTCTGCAGGGTAAACCATATGCGCTCATCCAGGTGAATCGCCAGCAGGCCCTGCACATCCCCTTCGGGAAGCCGCCGGACGCCTTGGGCCTGAACGGTCAACTGGTAGCAGGCGATGGCTTGCTGCTGGACAAAGCGGAATACATCCAAATCTTTGATGGACATATCCTCCAGAAGATCGAAGAGGGCCTCGCGCACCTTCTTCTGAGGCAGGGAAAGCGATTTGACCAACCGCAGACTGTTCTGGTAGTCGGAACGGCTGATCTTTTCCCGTGCGAGGTTGGCGATCGCGTCGGCATCATCTCCCAGCAGCGGAATGACGTTCTTGAGAGAAGCCTCATCTTCAATTCTATATACATCCAGTACGGCATGGCGCATACGCGGATTCGGATC
>JASFFF010000081.1:0-10460 GCA_050124445.1 Desulfosarcina sp. | reverse complement strand
CGTTTTGAAATGGCCAGATGAGACCCCCGGCAAAGAGTGTATCGGTGGGACAAGGATGAGATCCCTTCGATGACATTCCCGGCATGACACCATCCACAATTAACAAGGAGGACTTAGTCATGATTATGAACGCAGTCAACTGCTGCAAAACCATGGAAATGGAACTCACCGGCTGGAAGGCCATCGTCTACGACATTACTCGCAAAATGGAAGCCCTTCCCAGCGGTGAAAAGGGGAAGATACTGCCCAACATCGAAGATCTGCACATGCTCATTGCAGAAATGGACGACCGCATCGATCAGATCCGCGAAAACTGCAAGCCTGAAACCTGCATAGACGACATTCAGGCGGAGCGGGCGGCCTATGATGCCTCACTGTCCAGACTTCGGGTCACCACGGAGGAGGCCATGCGGGGACTGGGCGGCGGCGATTTCGGCGGTTGATGGTCGCATGCATGCAGGCGATTCACTTGTAGCGAGGGTGGCAGGGGCGTGCGGTGCCACCCTCAGTTTGCAAATGGAACCGGGAGACGATCAATGGCTGCACTTGGGCGAATCACTCAGGAAAAATTTGAGCAGTCGATTCTACATGGCGTGACGCTGGTGGATTTCGATGCGCCGTGGTGCGTGCCGTGCCGCGCGCAACAACCGATCATCGATGCATTGAAAGCGCGCTACAGAGGCAAGGCGGCCGTCAAGAAAATTGATATCGATAAAAATCAAGGCATTGCCTTGCATCTGGGGATCCAGAGCATTCCCACCATCATCCTTTTCAAAGAAGGCAGGGAGATGAACCGTTTCATCGGACTCCAAACCAGCGATACCCTCGGAAAGGCGTTGAAACAACTGATCGATTAACCCGAGGGTGGCATCTTATTGATCTGCCCAGAGTAGATTGATTGCATACATGTTCATTGGGGTTCATATTGCCTGTCTGCCGACGGCCACCGTCTAATCAGGCAGCTTTTCAACGCTGACAGCACTCACCTTGAATTCGGGAATTTTGGCCAGCGGATCGAACGCTTCCGCACTGGTGAGCACGTTGGTCGGGTTTTCACCGAAATGAATGGGTAGAAACAAGGTGCCGGGTTTGACGGTTCCACTGATTTTGGCCGGGGCTTCCATTCGCCCACGCCGCGAAACAAGTACGAGCGTATTTCCCTCCTGGACATCCAAGGCTACAGCATCTGCAGGATTGACACAGACGTAGCCGGTAGACTGTTCGACATCCAGATGGGGCGAAATTCGAGTCATGGTGCCGGTGTGAAAATGGGCAAACATGCGGCCGGTGGTCAGAAAGTAGGGGTAATCGGCATCGGGCATTTCGGCGGGGGATTGGTACTCGACAGCGTGAAACTTGCCCTTGCCGCGTGTGAACCGGTCTTTGTGTAAATATGGCGTTCCTGGGTGGCCCGGGTTCGGACAGGGCCACTGCAGGCCATCCAGACCGATCCGTTCGTAGGTCATCCCAGCATAGCTTTTCGGCGTCAGGCTTGCCATTTCGTTAAAGATCGCCTCCGGGCCGTCGTAGTGCATATCATAGCCCATGGCCGTTGACAGGCGGCTGATGATCTCCCAGTCGGCCAGCGTGTCGCCAATGGGCTCGATGGCCTT
Source organism: Desulfosarcina sp. (assembly GCA_050124445.1). GTDB lineage: Bacteria > Desulfobacterota > Desulfobacteria > Desulfobacterales > Desulfosarcinaceae > Desulfosarcina. The sequence goes on along the minus strand of JASFFF010000081.1, from coordinate 8,847 downwards.
GTGGATTCGCATGCAGCGGCGTTCCGTATTGGTAAACGTGCCCTCCTTTTCGGCCACGGAAGCCGCCGAAAGAACCACGTCGGCCACTTGGGCGGTCTCCGACAAAAACAGATCCTGAACCACGAGAAAATCGAGCTTTTTAAGGGCCGCATTGAGATGGTTCCAGTCCGGGTCGCTGAGTTTAGGGTTTTCGCCGATGACGTAAAGCCCTTTGAGCTTTCCGTCAAGGATGGCCGGGATCATATCGGTTATGGTAAGTCCGGGTCGCTCGGAGAGGGACACGCCCCATGCGTTGGAGAATTTCTCACGCACGTGGGGATCGGATACCGGCTGATAGCCGGTCATTACGTTGGGCAATCCGCCCATGTCGCAGGCGCCCTGGACATTGTTCTGCCCCCGCAGTGGGTTTACCCCGCCACCGTAGATGCCCACATTGCCGCACAGCATCGCCAAGTTGCAGCAGGATTTGACGTTGTCCACGCCCGTGGTGTGTTGCGTGATACCCATGGCGTAAAGCAGGCTGGCCGGACGACGGGCGGCGTATAACCTGGCCATGCGTTCCAGGTCTTTTACGGCCACCCCGGTAATCTTCTCGACCTTGGCCGGTGTATAGGCCTTGACTACCGAAGCCAAGGCCGCATAGTCCTCGGTTCGCTGGGCGATATAGGTTTCGGCCTGCCAGCCGTTTTCGATGATGATGTGCATCATGCCGTTCAACAGGGCCACATCGCTGCCCAGCCGATGCGTGACGGCCACGTCGGCGAAACGGGACAACTGAATATTTCTCGGATCGGCCACGATGAGTTTCGCACCACGCTCCCTGGCCCTGAAGATACGACGGGCGATTAAGGGATGGCAGGCGGTGGTATTGGATCCGATCACGAAAATGCACTTGGATGATTCGATTTCCGCGATGGCGTTCGTCATTGCACCGCTGCCGAAGGCGGCGGCCAGCCCGGCCACCGTAGATGCATGTCAGAGTCTGGCGCAGTGATCGACGTTGTTGGTGCCTATAACGGCACGGGCAAATTTCTGGGCCAGATAATTTTCCTCATTGGTTGCCTTTGCCGACACCAGCACACCCACGGCGTCCGGGCCATGCTGGTCAATGATGTGGCCAAAGCGGTCGGCGGTTAGGCTGATGGCTTCGTCCCATCCGGCTTTGATGAACCGGCCGAAGGTTTTCACCAGCGGTTGCTTCAGGCGCAAAACGCTGTTGACATGTTCATGCAGATTCCAGCCTTTGATGCACAGCTTGCCCTGGTTGACCGGGTGGGTCTTCATGGGCAGGGTGCTGACGATCCTGCCATCGATGACTTCGAAAAGGATACCGCAGCCGGTTCCGCAGTAGGAACAGACGGAGGGCACGAAATGACACTGCATGGTAACCTCCTTTGGGTTTGGCCTAACCCTGCGCGGAAGATTGCGCATTCGGCAGGCTTATTGGCTGGATTGGCTTTGGCTCGAGCGTGACCGTGTCCCCAAGGATGCTGAAGGGCGGTTGGTCGACTGCAGACCCGGTTTGATAGTCGAAAACGGTGTGGACAATGTGGTTGACTTGTCGGTAGAGCAGCCGCAGGGGGATGTCAACCGGACAGGCATCTTCGCACAGCCCGCAGTCGATGCAGCGCCCGGCCATGTGCGTGGCCCTCACCAAATGGAAAATGGGTGCCTCCGGTGGCAGGTCGCCTTTGCCGACCAGGTCGCCATGCTCCAGGCTGCACTCCTTGCAGAAACAAACCGGACAAATATTCCGACATCCAAAACACTTGATGCATTTTTCAAATTCATTCATCCAACGTGACAGGCGCTCGGAGGGGTCCATCTGCTCCCAATCCTCAAGATCCACAGTGTTGTCCACGCCCGTTCGTCGTTTCAGCGCAGCAGATTCGTGGGGCTCAAGGTATGAGCAGTCAGCTGGGAGTTTCAGGTTTGACGGGCAGCAGCTGACATTCAGCGTCTTGATCCGGTCCGCATCGAGCTGATTCCAGATGTATAAAACATTCAGGGCCCGCTGGTTGCAGTCCCGGGCCAACATGCCGATTTTGACGTCCGGATCAGTGGCCGCGATGTGCGATGCCATCTTCTCCAGAGAATAGCGCGCGGGACCATCAACCAAGTCATCCACCTCGTCCAGATCGGCTTTGCTGAAGCAGTGGGGCAAGGGATGGCCCATGACCCGTTTATACCCCAGAAAAAGGTCTACGATGCCCGCTTCAAGCCAGCGTTTCACTTTTGATTTCATGGATTGCCTCCTCAGCTTGGCTGGTCGCAGTCGGTGGTTCAACCGCCGGCTGCTCTGTAATGGGGTGCGTCGGATGCCGCAACCCCGAACCACTTGCCCCGACAAGCGGATTGGGTCCCAGGGATTTGATTTTCTCTGTGAATTCAGTGATTACCTGGACAAATTTCTGGGCTTCCGCAGAAGATATCCACGCCAGATGCAGGCGTCCCTCTAACCCCATGAAAGCAAGAAGGTCCTGGAGAAAAGTGATCCGTTTCAGCGTCATGTGATTACCGTACAGGTAATGGCAGTCGCCGATGTGTCACCCGCCCACCAGAACGCCGTCGGCGCCGTCCTGCAACGCACGCAGAATGTGGTGGGGCGATACCGTGGCCGAGCACATGACCCGGATGGCACGTACATTGGGGGGGTACTGCATCCGGCTGACACCGGCCAGATCGGCTGCCCCATACGCACACCAGTTGCAGATGAATGCCAGAATTTTGGGTTCGAAGGTTTCCTGTTTCACGGTCACTCCTTGACGGTTGCTTCTGAATTGAGACATGTTAGTGGTTCATCCTGCCCAAGATGAAGTGGACTAGGCGGCCATGGCACTTTTGATCTGGGCATAAAGCTGTTGATTGCTGAAACCCAGCAGCACCGGTACCTCCGAGGGGCAGGCGGCCGCGCATGCCCCGCAGCCCTTGCACAGGGCCTGGTTGACTTCCGCAACACCCCTGTCAGGATTATGCACAATGGCGCCATACGGGCAGACGTGGATGCAGCCCTGGCAACCGGTGCACCGCTCGGGATCGATGGTGCTGACGATGCCGCCGACCATGATGTGGTCCTTGGACATCACCGTCAGCGCCTTGGCCGCAGCGGCCTGGGCCTGGGCAATGCTTTCTTCCAAGGGCTTGGGGTAGTGCCCCATGCCGCAGAGGAATACCCCTTCAGTGGCAAATTCCACCGGCCGAAGTTTCTGGTGCGCTTCCATCATCCAGCCGTCGGCATCTGTCGCCACCTTGAAGAACCGGGTCAGGGCGCCATTATCCCTGGCTTCAATGGCTGTGGCCAAGCAGAGTAAGTCCGCATCCACCTTCACCGGTCGTCCAAGGACGGGATCCGTAAAACGCACACTGACCCGCTTACCGGCTGCGCAAACGACCGGTTTATCCGATGGCTGGTAGCGGAAGAAGAGAACCCCTTGCCGCCTCGCCTCCTTGTACAGGTACTCTTTTTGTCCGTAGGTGCGGATATCCCGATAGAGGACATAAACATTGATATCCGGGTTGCGTTTTTTAAGTTTTAGGGCATTTTGAATGGTGTGGGTGCAGCACACCTTGGAGCAGTATGGCCGTTGTTCGTTTCGTGAGCCGACGCATTGGATGAAGACCACCTCGTCGGCCCGTTGAATGCGCAGGTCCTTGTGCCTGAACAGATCATCCATCTCAAGGTGCGTGACCACAGCGGGATGCTGGCCGTAGAGGTATTCAGACGGTTTGCTTTCCCTGGCGCCGGTCGCCAGCACGGCCACCCCGTGATCGATTACCGTATTCGAGGGGCCGGTTGACAAGGTGGTGCTGAAATTGCCCACGAAGCCCTCCACACGGCTCACCGTGGCTCCCAAGTGAACGGTAACGCGAGGGTCGCTTTCCACCTGGCGAATCAATTTCTCGAGAAAGAGGGCCACATCTTCTCCCTGGCAGGTGTTGTTGAGGCGACATGCATTGCCACCCAGCGACGCGGTCTGTTCCACCACATCTACCGGATATCCATGCCGGGACAGCGAGAGGGCCGCGGTAAGTCCGGCCACGCCGCCGCCCACCACCAGGGCCGAAGGGGTCACCGGAAGGTCGGTCTCCTTTAAAGGGTCGGCAAGCCATACTTTGGACACGGCCATGCGCACCAGATCACAGGCCTTGGTCGTGGCGGCATCGGGATCGTTGGCATGCACCCATGAATCTTGATTGCGGATATTGGCCATTTCGATTAGATACTTGTTCAGGCCGGCATTCACCAGGGTCTCCTGAAACAACGCCTCGTGGGTCAGCGGCGTACAGGCGGCCACCACCACCCGGTTCAGCCGTTTATCCCGGATCACTGCCGTCATTTTATCCTGCGTATCCTGGGAGCAGGTGAACAGGTTTTCCTCCACATAGGCAACGCCGGGCAGCGTTTGGGCATAGGCAGCAACTTCCGGCACCCGAACGATGCCGCCGATGTTGATACCGCAGTTGCACACAAATACCCCGATTCGGGGAGCCTCACGGCTGACGTCGCGCTGGGCGGGAATCTCCACTGTTTGCGTCAATGTGTTGCGCACTCCGGCCAGGTCCTCGGTGGCGGCACAGGCGGCGGCACTGGCTTCCATCACCGACTGGGGGATATCCTTGGGTCCAGTAAACACCCCGCAGGCATAAATCCCCGCCACCGACGTGGTCAGCGGATGGAAACTGCTCGAACGGATGAAATGGTCCTGGTCCAGTTCGACCCCCAGGATCTGTGACAATTCCACGGCCGATCGACTGACTTCAAGGCCAGTGGAGAGCACCACCATGTCGAACCGCTCTTGGTGAATGGCACCGCCGTCATCCGCATAACGCAGGCGCAGGTCGTCGGTCCCGGGCACGCAATCCACCGAATGGATGCGGCCGGCAATGAAGCGGACGCCTTCGTTGCGGGCCTGCTCACTATAGCGATCGAAATTCTTGCCCTGGGTGCGCAGATCCATGTAGAAGATGGCGCAGTCCAAAGGTGTTTCACTGTGATCCTTGGCCATCACCGCCTGCTTGACAGCAAACATGCAGCAGACCGATGAGCAGTAGCCGTTGTCACAGCGGTTCACGTCCCGGGAGCCCACACACTGGAGCCACGCGATCCGTGTCGGCGAAATGCCGGCAGCCTTTTTGCCCCGCATGCTTGACGGGCGCAGCAGGCGGCCGGCGTAGGGACCGGTCGCCGAAAGCAACCGCTCGAATTCCAGAGCGGTCACCACGTCCGGCATCGTCGCATAGCCGTAAGTGTCCAGGCCGCTTGGATCAAAGGCGCTGAAACCCGGTGCCAGAATGATCGATCCCACCTGCAAGTCGACCATTTTTTCCGCGTCCTCGAAATTGATGGCGCCCGAGGGGCAGAATTTCTCACAGGCGCCGCATTTGCCGTTTTTCAGATAAATGCATTGAGAAGCATCGATGCAATATTTCAGCGGCACGGCCTGGGAATAAGGAACGTAAATCGCTTTTCGTTTGATCAGACCTTCGTTGTAGCGGTCATCCACCCGTTTGGGGCACTTCTCAGCGCACAGACCACAGGCAATGCATTTGTCCATATCCACGTATCGCGGCTGCTGGCGCACGGAAACGGTGAAGTTGCCCGCTTCACCGGCGACGGCGGTGACCTCGGACAAGGTGATCAATTCGATGTTGATGTGCCGGCCGACCTCGACCAGTTTGGGAGAAATAATTCACATCGAGCAGTCATTGGTGGGAAAGGTCTTGTCCAATTGCGCCATGGCCCCGCCAATGGCCGGAGATTTTTCCACCATGTAGACGTAAAAGCCCGAATTGGCCATGTCCAGTGCAGCCTGCATTCCGGCGATTCCGCCGCCGACGACCAGCACGGATCCTCGTTGCGTTGTTTTCGACTGTTGATTATGCATACGTGCGCCCCCTGATCTCGAGATAGTGATGGTTACCGCTTGCTGAACAATTGATCGATGGCACCCAGAAGCTCGTCCTCGCTGAACGGCTTGGACAAATAGTCCGCCGCACCCAATTTCATGGCCTCGAGCGCATTGGACATGGTTGAATAACCCGTCATGACGATCACGGGCAATGCTGGTAAATTTTCACGGATGTAGGCCAGTACCCGCGATCCGTCGATGTCGGGCAATTTCATGTCCAGTAAAATCAGATCGTAGCCTCTGCCTTTGAGTGCCATGAGACCGTCACGGCCGGTGGTGCAGTTGGCCACGGTATGCCCATTTTCGCAAAGCACCAGCCGGCAGGCGTCACAGATCACCTGTTCATCGTCAATGACCAGCACCTTCAACGCTTTCATGGAACACCTTCCTGCTGTCGGTTTGTACGTGAATCGGTAACTGGATGACAAACCGTGTTCCTTCTCCGGGATGGCTGAACACCTGAATGTCTCCCTGGTGGTTCTTGACGATGCCATAGCTGATCGCCAGACCCAGCCCGGTTCCGTTGGAACGCGTGGAGAAGAACGGTTCGAAAATTCGCTTTTGATCTGCTTGCGTGATGCCGCAGCCATCATCGACGACCTCGATGCGGACGGTGCTGTTGTTGGGGTCCATCCAGGTCTTGACGGAAATCTTACCGCACTCGGCAACCGCATGCAGGGCATTGAGCAGTATGTTAATCAGCACCTGTTCAATCTGATTTTCATCCAACAGTCCAGTGGCCACGTCTTGGGCCAGCCTCAATTCGATCGTCACGTGTCGCAGGAGAAATTCATTTTCCACGATGCCCAAAGCGGATTCTACAATACGGTTGACATTGGCCGGCACGCGTTGCGGCTCCGTATCCCGGGCAAATTCAAGCAGCCGCTGGATAATGATTTTACAACGTTGCGTCTCTTTGATAATGATATCCAGACCCTCCGCCAAGGCTCCTTCAGCGGCCACCTTATTACGCATGTTCGAGCCATAGAGTAGAATGCCGGCCAGTGGATTGTTAATTTCATGGGCGATGCCTGCTGCCATGCGCCCCAAGGCGGACATCTTTTCCATCCGCGTAGCCAAGTGATTAAAATGTTCCTGCTGGTTGACCATCGAGCTGACATGGTCGACAATGCAGGCGCACTGTTCGGCAATCGTCAGCAGAAAATCGAGTTCATCGCCGCAAAACTCACGCCGCCGGTCCAAGTATATCCGAATCAGTCCGAGCATCTGGTCTTTGGCTGCCATGGGGACATCGACCATCATGCGGATGCCCTCCTCCCAGGCTGCTTGTGGATATTCCACGCGTGGCGCCTGCCAGATGTCGCTAATGATCTCGACTTGGTGAAGCGCCAATGGATCGGAGAGCACCTTTTCTGTCGTGACCGGTCCCTTGTGGAGGTACTTTTCTCCAAGCCCCCAGGCAGCCCGTACTTCGAATTGCTCCGTTTCACGGTTGAAAATTCTCAACAGGGCGCCTTTGGCGTCTAAAACCTCAGCGGCTTTGGCGACCACCACATCCAGCACCTCCTGGAGATTGGTGCTGGCATGCTTGGATCGGATGATGTCACGAAATACCTTGAAATAGCTTTCGTATGGCGTTGTAGTGTTCATCGGTTGCCTGTGGTTATGCCGATGGCCGCAACCACCGATCATCAGCGCGGTTGTTCAGGACGGGTATCCATGAGACCCAAAACGGTTGCCTGGTCGGAGCAGGCAAATCGATGGCGGCGTCCTCATGGTTACCATGCTTCTCGTTCCAGACGCTTATAGATGAACATCAACTGCTTCTGGGTAAGCTCGCCGATGTTGGCATTGATCCATTTCAAATCACCGCTTGTAATGGCCGCTTTGGCGGCGCTGGAGAGCTGATAGTCGGCCAGCGCCGAGGAACCCTTTTCCATAAGGTCCGTCCAGAAAGCCTGGTCCTCCCAGGTGCGGTTCAGCACCTGGATGACTTGCCGCTTCTGGATAAGCTTCTCTTCTTCGGTGGTCGGTTCCGGAATCGCCGCTTGGCCAGCGGGCATCTCTTCCTGGGTATGAAGGGCATTAGCGATGGCCGACTTGATCTGGTCGTCGGTAAACGGTTTGGGCAAAAAATCGGATACGCCCAGCTTCATGGCCTCGACCGCCGTGGCTGTGGTGCCGTAACCGGTGATTACAATGACTTCGGTCTCCGGCTCTTGGGCCCTAACCCGGCGAATGACTTCCATGCCGTCAATATCGGGTAACCGGAGGTCAGCAACCAGCAGGTCAAATCGTTTTTGACGGAACGCTTCCATGGCCAGCTCACCCGTCCCCGCCAGGTTCACATCGAAGCCGTCTTCGTTCAACACCATTTCCAGTCCTTTGGCCACGTTGAGATCGTCTTCCATCACCAGAACGTGTGGGGGACCTTCGTGTTGCCTGACTTCAGTTTCTACTGGGGTCATCATGATGACACCTCCTTTGCCTGGCCTTCCACCTGGGCTGTATGGTTTCAATTCTCAGGCACACATGCGTGCCTGATCATTTTGAGAGCATGTGGCGTGCCAACCGGGACGATACTGCGGTATGTACGGTCAAGAAAATCAAAATTCATACGGTTTCAGGCAATTACCAATAGACAACAGGCTGGATGACGGTGATGGGAAATGCGTGGGGCGTATATGGGGTTATATGGTGAAAATGGGTTGAACAGCAGGGTTTTCAATTAATCTTAAGCTATTATCTGCGTATAAGAACTTATACGGTGGTATGGGCGCTTATACGCTGCTGAGTCGGCAAGTCCTCAGCCCCGGCGGTTTTCAACCTTGGGTGGCGATTGGCCTGAACCGGGTGTGAGTCCATGTTTTTTCATAAGCGTCGAAAAATTGGATCGCTGCATGCCGACCTGCCGTGCCGCTTGGGTAATATTGCCTGCTGCCGCAGACAACGCTTTTTTAAGGAAGGCTCTCTCGAT
>JASFFF010000080.1:0-10482 GCA_050124445.1 Desulfosarcina sp. | reverse complement strand
GGCCTGGCGCTCCTTGCTTAACAGCCACGCTTCCCAATCTGAGGCTGAACCCCAGGTGCTGATGACCATGAAAACATCGGGCCGGTCGTTGCTTTTCATGGTTTCCCCGGAAATGTAACCGGGCTGGGCCGTGGCCAGGGAACGCATCTCTCTGAACAACTGAAGCATCTCTCTCGCTTTGTTGCCGGGAACTGTGCGGGTAATCAGAACTTTTACACTCATGGGGACCTCCTTTACCAGTGGGATGCAGATGTGAACCAATACCCTGTCCGGGTGTCAACCATCCATTGGGCGGCAATGGTGAACAAGCAGTCGATCGGTACGGTTGGAAAACAACGTGGCGGCCGCCGGCGAAAACGGTAATCTGATTCATTAAAAGCCGATCTAGTCGGATTGTCAAATCCATATTGCCGTGCTTGTGGCTTGACACGATTGTATGAAAACCTTACATTGTAGGCACTTTAATTTTAAAATTGTTAATTGATTTCAGCTTGTTAATTCAATGGTCACCAATCGTCAGGCACTTCAAACCAGGTTGAATACGCCGTATGCCATGAGGCGAAAATATTGCTGGCGGCGCCTGGTTTGGCTGTTTGTGATCCTTGCGGGTCTCTTTTGTCTGAGCTGTAGGGAGCGAAATACCGTTCCGTCAAGTGCGCCTGCAGCAGCCCCTGACGCCATTACTGCCACACTGGAAAATGCGCAACGCGACCTTGAGGCCAACACAGCCCTGGAAGCGCGCATCACCGCCGAGTTGTCCAAACTCAAGCAGGACGAGCAGACCCCTTCCGAGGTCATTGCGGATATGGAGGCGTATCTGGCGCGAGTGCGTGCCATGGTGGCCGAAAACCGACAATTGGTAGGCCAGCTGGAAGCGCTGCATGCGCAGAGCACACAATCGACGGCACCCCGGCGGGCAACACAAGTCCCGCCAGGCGAAGCGGTTCCGGTTTCGCAGGCGCAGGTATCGGACGATGTTGGTGCGCTTGACCGGGAATTGGACGCCTCGCTGGCCGATTTTGACCATATGCTACTCGAAGAACTGAAACTGATTCGCGAAAAAACCGCCCCAAAAATGGATTCGCTTGCGCAGGAGGCGGCCGACGCCGCTGAACGGCTTCGGCAAAAGGGGATTGACATCGACGCCGACCTTTCGCGGACGGAATCTGACACCATGAGTACCCCGCCGGCCTCCACCGCCGACACGGCATCCGCTGAATCGGGACCCGAAAGAGACGCCGACGCACCGGTGAGAAATGGCGCTCCCGATTCACCGGCGACGTCGACCGAAAAAAACACGGCAGGAACTGCAGGCAAATGGCAAAAAAAGAGCCAACGATATGATCCCAAAGACGACGACATCGTCGCCCGGCAGTTGCGTGAAGCGGCCGAACAGGAAACCGACCCCGTGCTGAAGGAAAAATTATGGAGGGAGTACGAGGCCTACAAACGCGGCGGAAGTTGAGGTCGGCGCCATGATGAATACGAAGGCGCGACATTCTTTGCTGGTGTGGCCGCTGGTTATATCATTGTTGACTGCATGCGCATCGAGCATCCATCAGCAGGTCGGCCCCACCCCCATCCTGCAGGCTGAAATGGAAATACCCCCGGAACAGCTGCTGGACGTGGGCATTGTACCATTCATCTCAGACGAAATGACGGCTGAAGCGGCTGAAAAGGAGGGGACCAATCCGGATATCCGCGCCGCGGAGTCCCATTTTATGGCCTACCATTTGAAAAATACCCTTCAGCAAAGCGGCCACTGGGGCGCCGTTAGCGTTCTCCCCGCGGCGGAGGGCAGCACGGACCTGTTGATCGAGGGAAAAATTCTGGAATCCAATGGCGAGCACCTCGCATTGAAGATCGATGTTGTCGATGCCTCCGGTAAGGCTTGGCTTAGCAAGACCTACCGGGCCCAGGCCACCGAATTCTCCTATCGGGACACGCTTCCGGGTCGCAAAGATGCCCACCAGGACCTGTATAACGCCATCGCCAACGACATTGCCCGGTTCAAGGCCACGCTAACGCCGGATGCACTGCAGACAATCCGCACCGTTTCGCGCTTGAAGTTCGCCGAAGATCTGGCGCCGGAACCTTTCAGCAGATACCTGGCGGAGGATGCAAACGGTCGGCTGAAGGTCAAACGCCTGCCGTCTGAAGACGACCCCATGATGGAACGCCTGCTCAAAATCAGGGGGCGCGAGTATATGTATGTGGATACCCTGAACGAATACTACGACACCTTCTACAACGCCATGTGGCCGTCGTATGAAGAGTGGCGGAAAATGAGCCTGACCGAACGCGAAGCCATGAAACGGGTTAAAAAGGATGCGGCCATGCGCCAAGTGGCCGGTATTTTGATGTTGGTCGGCGCAGTCGCTTTGGCCGCCGGTGACGTCAACTACTCCGGACCGCTTCAAGTCGGGCTGGCCGTTGTCGGCGGGCAGGTCATTGTCGACGGGTTCAACATTTCCAAACAGACCCAGATACACGCGTCGGCCATCAAGGAATTGAGCGAATCGTTCGCCGGTGAAATGAAGCCGATTGTGATGGAGTTCCAAGGCCGGCAGTATGAATTGACCGGTTCTGCCGAAGAGCAGTTCCACAAATGGCGAGACCTTCTGCGCAAGATTTACTATGCCGAAACCGGTTTTGCCCCAGCCCCACTGACGGATGAAAACAAAGATGATGCGCCCGACTGAAGCCGACCTGTGCGATGACTGATCTCAATCCACCTGACGCAGGGCAACGCAGCCAGCTGCCGGATCCTGGTGGAGAACCGGTTCATTCCGTCACCTTTCGATCGCCCTCCGCCGAAAATGAACGACCAACCGTCAGGCGTCTCGAGGTCATGCGAAGATGGATCCTCGCCGGAGTGTTTGGCGTGCTTGTCCTGTTGGGTGGATGGCTGCTGAACCACTTGCAGCCACACCCGGCGAACCTGTCGGATGGCGATCCGCGTGAACCGGCGACCGAACCGCCGACAGCGGTTGAAAAGGTATCCACCTCTCAACCGACTTCGTCCAGCGAACCGGAACTGCCGGGTGCGTCCGTCTCATCGTCACCGATGGTCAACACAACGGATGGGGCGACCACAGAGGCACCTGCCCGAGACCACCATGCCCAAGAACCGCTTGACCTCAGCCAGGCGGCACCGCAGCCGGAACCGGTGAGCAAGGATGTCGAAGAAAAAGCGGCCGTGGTAGACAACCGCTTCCACGACTTGTTGTCCCAGGGGCTGGCGGCACTGCACAAACGGCAGTATCAGGATGCACGCAGCACCTTGCTCAAAGCCGCCGCGATCGATCCTCAATCGGATGCGGTCAAAGAGGCCCTGATACAGGTCGATCAGGCCATGAAGCTGACCCAGCTGGATCAGTTGCGGCGACGGGCGACGGCCGCCGAAAAAGCGGGACAGTGGCCCCGGGCCCATGAAACCTATCTTGCGGCCATGAAGATAGACCCCAATGTCCGTTTTGCCGTTGAAGGCAGTCGGCGAACCGGGCGCCGCATCGCCATCGGTAAGCGGGTCGAGGCATACCTGATGCAGCCGGACATCCTATTCAATGACCGTCAATTGAACACTGCCGTGGAATTGCTTCTGGATGCCGAAAAGGGACGACCCTTTGATCCCGGCCTCGAGGCAGATCTTGACAAGCTTCACCAACTGGTCGCAATCGCCCAAACGCCTTTACGTGTGACCCTCACCTCGGATAACCAGACCGATGTGTCGGTCTATAAGGTGGGGCGTCTGGGCCGTTTTGAAACCCAGCGTTTGGATCTGCGACCGGGATCGTATACGGTGGTTGGCATGCGCGACGGTTACCGCGATGTCAGGCTGCGCGTTTCCGTCACCCCCAGTGAACCACCACCGGTGATTCACGTGGTTTGCGTGGAATCGATTGATTAACCATCATAGTGGTCCCCAACCAATGGTTGATAAATTAAAACCCGGAACCGATTCGGCCGAAACGATCGAACCGATTCCCTTCCGTCCTGCCGATCAATCGCGCCGAACGGGGCGTGCAGCGGTCCTGAAATGGCTTCTCACCGGTATCGTCGGCGTCACGTCTCTCCTGCTTGTTGGTGCGGCGTGGTTCGTGTTCACTGCACGTCAGGTTACCCTGAACATCACCCCGCCACCGGATCGGATCCAAATCGATGGCGGGTTGGCAGCGCCGCGAATTGGCTCCAGCTATCTGATGCGGCCCGGCCGATACACCCTTTGGGCCCAAAAGCAATGCTTCCAACCGCTGCAACACGAATTTGTTATCACCGACGCCAAGAGACAGACGATCCAGGCAGCCATGCGCCGAATGCCCGGCAAACTGATGCTGGAAATCCACCCGCGCGGCGTATCGCCGGCTGACCTGACCGGATTGCGGGTGATGATCGACGAATCCGCCGTGACCGATACGGTGTCGACCCCCTTGGACCTGCCTGCCGGAAGCAGGCGCCTGCGGATCAGCGCCAACCGGCATCAGGACTATTCAGCCGACCTGGTGATTGAAGGCTGCGGTGCGCTGCAAACCCATCGGGTCGATCTGCTGCCCGACTGGTCACCGGTCACTGTCAACTCAACACCTGCCGGAGCAACGGTCGCCGTGGACGGAAAGACGATGGGTGCCACCCCGTTGCGTATGGAGCTGGCAGCGGGGACCTACGACGTGGTATTGAATCTGGTTGGCCACCGGCCATGGCAAACCCGGCTGACCGTTTTAGCCGATCGCCCCCAGGTCATACAAGATGTGGTCCTGCAGCCGGCGCTGGCCAGTTTGAAGCTGTCCAGCACGCCCTCCGGCGCCACCGTCTTGGCCGGCACCCGGTACGTCGGTCTCACCCCGTTGAGCATTGCCCTGACGCCTGGCAGCGTGCACACATTGCAGTTATCCAAACCCGGATATCAAGCCGTCGAGCGGCAGGTGACGCTCGAACCCGGCACACAAGAACGCCTGGCGGTCAAGCTAAAAGCCAGGCACGGGATTGTCCGATTTAGCGTCGACCCGGTGGATGCCATCCTGACCGTCGACGGCCGAAAGGTCGGTCGCCCGCCGGCCAGTATGCGCATGCTGGCCGTCGAGAGCCGGATTGAAATCAGCAAACCGGGATACGAGACCCACCACAGGCGCATTACCCCGCGACCCGGATTCGAACAGGAAATTCGGGTTGCGCTGAAAAAAAAGGGGGCCGCCGAACCGGCTTCCGACGGGACAATCACCGCCGCCAACGGATATTCCCTGCAGCTGATCCGACCGCGGGCGTTCACCATGGGGTCATCACGACGCCAGCAGGGACGGCGTTCCAATGAAACCCTCAGGAAGATCGATCTCACGCGTCCATTTTACATGGGAGTCACCGAGGTGACCAATGCGCAGTTCAAGCAGTTTCTGTCCGAGCACCGGTCGGGGGCCTTGAAAAGGCACACCTTGAGTGGCCCCCGACAACCGGTGGTCCGGGTGACCTGGGAACAGGCCGCCTTGTTCTGCAATTGGCTGAGTGCCCGAGAATCCCTCTCACCCGTGTATAAACAATCATCCGTCGGCCTGGTTGCCGCAAATCCAATGGGAAACGGCTATCGCCTGCCCACCGAGGCGGAGTGGGAGTACTGCGCGCGTTTTCGCGACAATCGCGTCGCTGCCAAATATCCATGGGGCAACCGTTTCCCGCCTCCCGATCGTGCGGGCAACTTCGCCGACCAGTCCGCCCAAGACTTGCTCGCAACACCGCTGAGCGGGTACAATGACGGCTATGCGGTAAGCGCACCGACGGGTCAGTTTGCGGCAAGCCCTTTGGGCCTGCATGATCTGGGTGGCAACGTAGCCGAATGGTGTCACGACTATTACTCCATTTACAGTTACAAACCCGGCAAGATCTACGTGAATCCGGTCGGCCCCGCCCAAGGCCGGCACCGTATCGTGCGCGGATCGAGCTTTAAACATGCCGGTATCAGCGAATTGCGTTCGGCATTCCGCGACTACAGCGACGACAAACGCGACGACCTGGGTTTTCGCGTATGCCGCTACGTTCAATAGGCGGGGGTGGATTCAGCCGGCGGGACACACCGGCGTCATGTGGCATCACCATGCAGCTATCGCAGGAAAACAAAGGCATGCCGGTCAAGGCAACAACAAGCGCGGGAAGCCGGTTGCTGTGGGCCATTGCCGGCGCGGCAATGCTGACGCTTTACGGTGCCATCCCTGCTTACGGCCATGTCACGGGCCTGGCTGGGTCCACAGGAGCCAAAGGCTGGGGAAACGCCACGCCCGCAGAAAAGGCCGTGGTTCTAATCGCCAGCCAAAAGGCTGATGGATCTACCGAAACGGCGGCAGATCAGTCAAGCACAGCAGGAGAACACAATAAAGCCGAAACGGATTCGCAGCCCCCGCCGGCGGAATCGGAGGTGCTGAAACCTTTCAGACCGTCCGAAGAGATTGAGGCCGATCAGGGTGTTGATTTCCCTTATGACATTTAAGCGGGACCTGCATCTCGACCGAGGATAGGGCGATGCCAAGAAAAAAGCGAATATCCACCGAATTTATCTATCAGATTTTTTCACTGGTGTTGATCGTGATTGTGGTTCACGGAGCCTATGTCGGCATTATCCGCCCGGTGGCAGATGCCGAGCTGGCCCAGCAGGCGCTGCGCGTCGAGGCGGACGCGACCTATGTCGCCGAACGGTCCCTGTTCGTGCTCATCCGGGATTACGAACAGGAAGCCTGTTTCATCCTCATGTTGTGGGCCCTGGCCATCATGGCGTTCAAGGCCCTGGCAACCATCCGCGACCGCACCCTCCTCGATCGGGACCTCATCCTCCTGGCCGAGGGTGTGCGGATTCTGCCCGAAGACACCCGTGATGTCTCGCGACGCATTGAGGCGCTGCCGCCAAATCAACGCAGGGCCCTTCTGCCTCGTGCGCTCCTGGCCGGTCTGCAGCGATTTACCGCAACGAGCAACATCCAAGATGTTGCCGATGCCACCCGCGCGTACTGCACGTCGGAAAGCGAGCGCCTCGAGTCCGAGCTCTCAATGATTCGCTACATCGCCTGGGCCATCCCTTCCATCGGCTTCATTGGAACCGTCCGCGGCATCGGAGACGCCCTGGGGCAGGCCCATCAGGCCATTGAAGGCAACATCTTCGGAGTGACGCGCAGCCTGGGTGTGGCCTTCAATTCGACCCTGATCGCCCTTTTGATCAGCATTGTGTTAATGTTTATGCTCCACCAGCTGCAACTGCTCCAGGAGCGGTATGTCTTGGAAGCCGAAGCCTATTGCGAGGAAAACCTGACCCGACACCTTCATTCGGGAGGGTGACCGATGGCCCTGTTGAGCATAGAACTGAGCGATGTCGGAATCATCGCCGCCGGGGGAACACCGGCCGCGCTCAAGCCCGTGGACGGCCAGGATATCATCAGCCCCGGATTTGCCCTGCAGAAGGACCGCCGACTGCTTGTGGGCCGCCGTGCTGCCCAACAGGCACGCCTGTTCCCGCAACAGATCGTCAGTCAATTCTGGGACCGGCTGGATACGCAGCCACTCCGGCAAAAAGGGTTTACCGCCACCAACCATGCCGAACTGGCCTACACGCACTTAAAACAGATTTGCTCCGCGCTGCCCATGCTGGAGAATCAGTTCGTTTTCTGCGTGCCGGGTCATTACCGTCGTCGCAACCTGGGGCTGCTGCTGGGCATCACCCGGGAACTGAATATGCCCGTACAAGGGTTCGTCCCCATCGCCCTGACGGCTGTTGATGCAACCGACTCGCGCGAGATCATCTACCTTGACCTGCATCTGCATCGCTGCGAGGTCAGCTACCTTAAGCGCGATACCGAATTGGTCCTAATGGACAGCGACACGATTTCGGATGCCGGGTTGGAACGCCTTCACCGAATCTGGGCCAAGTCCGTCGCACGGGAATTTTTGAAGGCCACCCGGTTTGATCTATTCCATTCCGCAGCCTCGGAACAGGAAGTTTCCCGGAACCTGGCCGCCCTGCTGGCATCACTCACGGATCACCAGACAACGCGGTTCGAATTGGACAACGGCACGCACAATTATCATATCACGCTGCAGCGCAAGGATATGATCGAAGCGGCTCGCCCGGTGTATGATCAAATTGCCGACCTGGTTACGGCCATTGTTGAAAGAAATGCATGCGCTGACCGGTCGCTGACCATCCAGCTCTCCAGCCGGGCCTGCGGACTGCCGGGATTGAACGATGTGCTGACATCACTTGTCCCTGGACACCTCAGGGAGCGGGCCCTGGGCGCTGCAGCGCTGGGCGCTTTGGATTGCTGGCCGGCATTGTCCGATCGCAGCGCCGGTCGCGGACCAGCGCGTCACATGCGGCGCGCCGTTGTGCAAACCCCAACCGGCGGCGACCCGGACACCGCTTCCGATGGGGCGCAACCGACGCATGTGTTGTTATCGGACCGGGCCTATCCAATCGGCCAAGAGCCGCTGGTCATCGGCAGTTCACCCGGGACAGGTGCCGGCGTCATTCAACTGACCGGCAGACAAATCTCGGCCAAACACTGCTCGGTCAATTGCGACGGGAGGCAGGTATTTATCGACAATCACAGCCCACACGGAACCCAGGTGGATGGGGTGCGCGTACAGAATCGAACAACCCTGATAATCGGTCAAACCATCACGGTCGGAGATCCGGGTGTGTCCCTTCGCCTCATCCAATGCCTGCAGCAACCGGTATAAACGGTCCGGGTGAATCGTCATGCCTCGCAAACGCCTGAATGTTTTCAGCCTCTCTTTCCTGGATTGCATCTGCTGCGGTCTGGGCGCCATCATCCTGCTGTTCGTGGTAATCAACGCCAAAAGTGCTGTCCGCAAAAATACCCTCACCACTGACCTGCGCGCCGAGGTGAATCGGCTCGAGGCTTCACTCGACCAAGACCAGGCCGATCTGGCCGACGCCCGCAACGCCCTGGCGGAGACCGAAACGCAGGTAACCCTGACGCAAGGCCTGTCACGACGCATCCTGGATACGATTCAGGCCAGAAAAATCGAACTGGCGGAAAGGGACAAAGACACCCTGGCCGTGAAGGACCATGCCAACAAACTCAAATCCGACTTGAAGATCATCGAAGCGGAGCTGCGTCGCCTCAAGGCTGGGGCCAACGCACAGGAAGAAATGGGCGATCGCCTGCGGACGTTCCCGGGCCAGGGCGATCGCCACTACCTTACCGACCTGAAAATGGGCGGCCAGCGAATCCTGATCCTCGCCGACGCCTCTGCCAGCATGCTGGCCGAATCGATCGTCGGCATTATCCGCCGGCGCAATATGCAAGACCGGGAGAAGCTTAAATCGGCCAAATGGCGGCAGGCTGTGGCCACGGTGGACTGGCTGACAGCTCGTCTGCCGCCGACCAGCCGCTTTCAAGTTTACACATTCAATGAATCTGCAAAACCGCTGCTCGAAGGAGGCCGGGAACCGTGGCTTGACGCCGGGGATGTGGACGCCCTTAACCGGGTCGTCGAGAACATGCGCCAGGTCCTTCCCGGCAAAGGCACCAGCCTGCTCAACGCATTTCAAGCCGTGGGCAAACTGAAGCCGCCGCCCGACAACATCTTTTTGCTGACCGACGGCCTGCCGACAATGGGTGCCAAGAAGCCGTGGAACAAGCGGGTCTCCAGCAAGAAGCGGCGCAGGCTGTTCAACGATGCTATCTCGCAACTGCCGGCAGGTGTGCCGGTCAACATCATTTTGTTCCCCATGGAGGGCGATCCGCTGGCCGCCGACGCCTTCTGGCGGCTGGCGAAACAATCCAACGGTTCTTTTTTCAGCCCTGCTGCGGACTGGCCCTGAGACGATGTCATGAGAATCAGGCAAAGAAATATCGATATATTCAGCCTCTCTTTTCTGGACTGCGTCTGCTGCGGGTTCGGGGCCATTATCCTGCTATTTGTCCTGTCCAAGTTTGCCGAACCGGTGATTATTGAAGCGTTGACCGAGGACCTCACGGCCCGAATTCTGCAACTGGAGGAGGCGTTGGCGGTCATCCGCGGAGAGGCCCGGGTAATCAACCGCGATCTGACCGCCCGCATCGAGCAGTTGTCGGAGGAAAAGGCGCGCCTGGCACGGTTGCAGGGCGATCTGTCCGCCATTCAGGGGCAATATTCGGCAACACGGGAAGATGCCCAGGTACAAACCATCATCCAAGAGAAGTTGGCCCGTGCGCGGCAGGAACTAACCGAGGAAATGCGGCGCCTGCTCTACCGGGCGCCGCCTCCGGACAGCGACAGTTCGGTCGGCGGCATCCCCGTGGACAGTGAGTACATTATCTTTATCATCGACACGTCCGGCAGTATGCAGCGCTATGCCTGGGGAATGGTTCAACAAAAAATACGCGAGACCCTGAAGGTATATCCCACCGTCAAGGGGATCCAGGTCATGAACGACATGGGCAGCTATATGTTCCCCCAATACCAAGGTCGCTGGATACCCGACTCGCCGGCGCGGCGCAAAGC
>JASFFF010000079.1:0-10497 GCA_050124445.1 Desulfosarcina sp. | reverse complement strand
GTACAAAGGGTGTTACGTATATGTTAAAGTGGCGTCCCCAAGGGGATTCGAACCCCTGTCGCCGGCGTGAAAGGCCGGTGTCCTGGGCCAGACTAGACGATGGGGACGCAAGCTATACATTGTTTGGTGGGCCGTGTTGGGCTCGAACCAACGACTCTCTGCTTAAAAGGCAGATACTCTACCGACTGAGTTAACGGCCCGAAGAGAAATGAGATTAGTACATGGACGTTTCAGGTTTGTCAATATGAATTTTTAATAGCTAGGGTTCAAGGATTAGAGGGTTCAAGGGGCCGTGGATTCAAGGTAAAATGCAAGGGGATTAGGTATTTAGGTCATGGGCAAAGGGCCATAGGTGGCTATTCTGGCATTATAATCGTGGCCACAATCCTCGGTTTTGTATCAGATCCCTTCACCCTATCCGGCCATCCCCCTCCATCGCTTCGCTTTCTTCGACGCTTCACCTCTCGACCCTAAAACCTGGACTCCTCGAATCCTCGACCCCTCGAGCTATTTCCTCCAAAACTCCGGCACCACCAAAATGATCAGAGTATAAATTTCCAGGCGGCCCAGCAGCATGCACCAGGCCAGCAGCCACTTGCCCCAATAGGGAATCAGAGCGAAGTTATCCACCGGCCCGACCATACCGAATCCCGGCCCGATATTGCCGATGGTCGCGGCCACGGCACCCAGAGCAGTGACAAAATCAACGCCAATACCGGCCAGCATCACGGTGGAGAGGGCAAACAGGGCCATGTAGAGCGCCAAAAATCCGAGGACGCTTCTCACCACCCCCTCAGGAACCGTTTTCCCGCCGATCTTGATGCGGGTCACGGCGTGCGGGTGAATCATGGTGAAAAGCTCTTTATAGCAATACTTGAAGCCAAGCATGATGCGCAGGCACTTCATGCCGCCGCCGGTGGATCCGGCCGATGCCCCCACGAACATGCATAATAAGATGACTACCTGGGACATGACCGGCCACAATTCATAATCGGCCGTGGCATAACCGGTGGTGGTCAAGATTGACACCACCTGGAAAGCGGCAAAGCGCAGGGTCTGGCCGATATTCACGTAGACTGTCCCGTAAATGTCAAGCGCGACGACCAGGGTCAACACCAGGCACATGGATAGGAAAAAGCGGCATTCCGAATCTTTCCAAAAAGCCAACGGCCGCCCCGTCAACACCTGGTAATGCAATGAAAAGTTGATACCGGCCAGCAGCATGAAGAGGATGATCACGCCATCGATATACAGGCTGTCGAAGTGGGCCACCGATGCATTACGCGTTGAGAATCCACCGGTGGGCATGGTGGTGAAGGCATGATTGACGGCGTCGAAAAGGGTCATGCCCCCGGCCAGCAGCAGCACGATCTCGACGGCAGTAAACAGGGCATACACCTTCCATAGGATCACGGCCGTGTCGCGGATGCGCGGTTTGAGTTTGTCCGGCACCGGGCTGGGCACCTCGGCCTTGTACAGCTGCATGCCGCCAACACCCAAAAAAGGCAGGATGGCAATGGACAGAACGATAATGCCCATACCTCCCAACCACTGGATGAAGCTGCGCCAGACCAACAAGCCATGGCTGAGGCTTTCGATGTCCGTCAGAATGGATGACCCGGTGGTGGTGAACCCGGAAACCGACTCAAAAAAGGCATCCACAAAGGCAAAATCGGGACCGGAGAAGTAGAACGGCAGTGCTCCGAACAGGCCGATGGCGGTCCATCCCAGGGCAACGATGCCCATGCCTTCCCGCTGACTGATGCTTTCGGTCCGTTTATGCCGAAAAAACAATACCAACGCGGCACCTGCGGCCAGAGTGATGCCCATGGCCTTGACCATGGGCATCAGGCTGCGGTCCATGGCAAAAAGATCGAAGGCCAGGGGAACCACCATGGTCCCGCCAAAAAAGAGGATCAACACCCCCACGGTGTTGAGAATATAGCGCCAACGCATTAGATGTACTCCAGCTTCACCGCCAGCATCTTTTCAACGCCTTGAACGGCCTCACGCATTGCAAAGATGATGACGCGGTCATCCGGTTCGATCACGCTTTCGCCGCTGGGAATGATGATGGATTCTTGACGAACGATGCCGGCCACCATGGCGCCTTTGGGAAATGATACCCTATTCAATGGTTTGGAGACGATATCGGATGTGGGCAGTGCTACGGCCTCCATCAGCTCTCCGGCTTCACCTTTAATGGAGATGGCCGACAGCACCTTGCCCCTGCGGATGTGCTGAGAGATGGTGTTGATGGCCGACAAGCGCGGGCTGACAACCTGCTCCAAACCGATGGCGGTGGTAAGGGAAAGGTAGGAGAATTTGTTGATCAAGGTAATCGTTTTGGCGGCACCGAGCCGTTTTGCCAGTAGTGACGCCAAGATATTGGTCTCCTCGTCACCGGTCAGGGTCACCACCAGATCGATATCCTGAATATTCTCTTCCACCAGCAGGCTTTGGTCGGAACCGTCGCCGTGAAGCACAACGGTTCGCGCCAACCGGCGGGCCAGGAAATCACACCGTTCGTCGCGTTTCTCGATTACTTTGCAGGTCAACGAGGCATCTTCCAGCCGACTGGCCAGCCGGTAGCCGATGCGTCCGCCACCGATGATCAGCACCCGCTTGACCGGCGAAACCGGTTTGTTGAAAATGGACAGGTGGTTGAGTAAATTCTTCTCTTCGCTAATGAAGTAGACCAAATCTCCCGAGCATAAATGGTCGTCTCCTCTGGGAACAATCAGTCGATCCTCACGGACGAGAGCGGCGATCAGCAGCCTGTCTTCGTGGATCACAGACGGTAAATCGGCCAGCTGCACACCGTCCAGGCGCGATCCGGCGTCCAGGTAGACACCGACCAACTTGATGCGTCCATCGGCCAATTCTCCCACATCCACGGCACCGGGGGTGCGCATCAGCTCTTGGATGGTTCGAACCACTTCAACGTCCGGGTTGATCACCGTATCGATGTGTGGCGCGTTAACCTTAAAGGCTGCATGGTAGCTGTCAAAATCGGCTGCCCGCAATCGGGCCAGTTTCTTGGTGGCAGGGGCCAGTGTGTCGGCGACCAGACAGGCCACCAAATTGACTTCGTCGGAATCGGTCACGGCCAGCATGATTTCCGCCTCACCGATGCCGGCCGATTCCAAAATGTCGGGACTGCTTCCCGAGCCGCAGATGGTCTGCACATCGATGGTATCCGTCAATCGCTTCAAGGCGTCCGGATTGCGATCCACAACCACCACATCCTTGTTCTCCAAGGCCAGGCGGCTGGAGATATAAAAACCGACTTGACCGGCACCAATGATAACAATTCTCACTGTTGGATTCCTTTTGAAATGAGAAGCCAGCCCCGATCCCCTGCCCCATTCATGGCAGCCACACAGTCAGGCAGACCAGGGTCGCGGCAGCAGCGGCCATGCCGTCGCGCCAGGCAAACCGAAGATCCGGAAGGGTGCGCTGTTCGTTGTAGCAACGCGCCTGCATGGCCGCAACCAGCTCATCGGCGCTTAAAAAGACCCGACGGAACAAGGCGATGCTGAATCGCATCAGCCGAACCGGCACGTTTTTGCGGCGATCGATACCACGGGCACGCTGGGCATCTGAAATCTCGGCGGCCTGATAGAGGATTTGGGGCAAAAAACGCACCACCAGCCCCAGCATGGTTGCCGCCATCTTCTCATCAATCACTGGCACCGGTTTGAGAAACCAGACCAGGGCGGCGCGAATTTGGCCGGTTCGTGTGGTGGCCATCAAAAGCAGCCCCATACACACCACCAGCAACAGCCGCCAGCAGATGAACATGGCCTCGGAAGCCGAAGCGAAGGCGAGAACGGGAATCCAGCCACCCTCGAATGTAAGTGTACGGACAGCAAAAACAACGCACAGAAAGAGCAGAAAGTAGCGGATTTCAGCGATCAGCCGGTCAAAACGCACTTGAATCGACCGGAAGAGACACACAATGGCTGCACTGAGCAGCCCCAAAAAAACCCAATGGCCCCAGAGGCTGACCACACTCAGGCTCAGCAGCAAAGCTTGTTTGGTTCGAGGGTCAAGCCGGTGCAGTGCTGAATGGCCCGGGTTGAAACCGACAGCACTCAATTCACCCATGGTTGGATCCCTTTGCCCAATTGTACGGAGCATGGCGAACGAATGCCAAAACGCTCGACCCCGCCGATCACATCCACCGGCCTGCCGTCGGCCACCACCCGTCCGGCTGCCATGATCACCAGGCGCTGGGCCAAGGCCAACACCTTTTCCAGATCGTGGGTGGTAATGATGATGGTGCGGCCGCTGCGATGCAGATGAATAATCTTTTCCAGAACCCGGCAGGTGGCAGGATAGTCCAGGTTGGAGAACGGTTCATCCAGCAACAGCACCTGTGGTGCCATGGCCAGCACGCCGGCAATGGCCAGGCGGCGTTTCTCACCGCCGGAGAGGTGATGTGGCCGCTTGTCCTCAATCCCGGATAGGTCGACAGCGTCCAGCGCCTGCACGACCCGTCGATGGATCTCATCTCTGGACAGGGCCAGATTTTCAGGACCGAAGGCCACGTCATCGTATACGGTTTCGCCGACGATCTGGCTGTCGGCATCCTGAAACACCATTCCCACCTGTTGTCGGGCGGCCAGGGGGTCTTTTTTCACCGATGTGCCGGCCACGCGCACCGATCCCGATTGGGGAAAAAGCAGGCCGATGATGTGGCGCAGCAGGGTGGTTTTTCCCGATCCGTTGGGGCCGGCAATCAGGGTAAATTCTCCCGCCTTGAATGAGAGATTCACATCGTCGAGCCCCAGTGTGCCATCGGCAAAGCGATAGCAGAGACCGGCCGTCTGGATAAGCGCCACAGGATCACCCCGCGGCGCCCGCGGCAGCCAGGGACCCGTCGATCATGGGTCGCAGGGCGCGGGCGATGGGAATGGCCGCGGCGATTTTGAGGGCATCTCCAATCAAAAAGGGCAGCATGCCCACGGCCACCGCCTTGGAGAGGCTCATGCCCGTGACCACCTTGAGCCACGACACGCCGAAGGTGTAAACGATCACGGTGCCAGCAACCATGGCAATCACGTCAACCACCACGCGACCCCGTCCGCGCTCGGAAAGAATGCCGATGAGATACGCTGCTGCGGCAAATCCGAGCAGGTAACCGCCGGTGGGACCGGCGAATTTTCCGATACCGCCGGTACCGCCGGCAAAAACGGGCAGCCCGACGGCACCGGCCAGCAGGTAGACGCCGATGCTGATCAATCCCCACCGGCCGCCCAAAAGCAGGCCGGCCAACATCACGAAAAGGTTTTGCAACACAATGGGCACCGGGCCAATGGGGATGGCGATAAAGGCGCCGGCAGCGGTCAGGGCAGCCATAAGGGCTGCGTAGACCATGCGTTTCAATTGCCGTGTGGATGCATCCATGTCAACAGCGCTCCTTGATTGCGTTATCTAATCTGGTGGTGGCTTATTCGCGTTCAATAAGACCTTTTCCATTATCGGCCTTGCCCTCGACCCCTCGCCCCCTGGACCGCTTGAATCCTCTGCTACTCATGAAAACAGTCCCCATGCATCACCAACCGACGGGACCCGTCGGCCAACTGCACGATCAGGCCGCCGTGAGCATCGAGGTCCATGGCGGTGCCCGCCACCGTCTCCTTCAGGGTCGCCACGCGAACCCTTCGCCCCAGGGTCACATTGCTCGATTTCCAGGCCTCGATCGCCGCCGCCGAATCGAATGCGGCCAGGCGCCGTTCAAAAGCATCCAGGAATGCGACCAGGATGTCACGGCGCGGCACCTTGCGTCCGAGCAGCGATTTGAGCGAAACGGCCGATGGCGCTTGGATGTCCGGGCTGTTATTGACATTGAGGCCCACACCGATGTTCATGTGGGCCACCTGATCGCCCTCGCCCTCTATCTGGGTCAATATCCCGCAGATCTTTTTTTTATCCACCAGGATGTCGTTGGGCCATTTCAAACCGGCGTCCAGGCCTAACTCGGACTGCAGTAGCGTTGCCATGTCGACGGCCGCCGCCAGATTCACCACGCCGGAGCGCATCAGGGGGATATCCGGGCGAACCACAACGGTGAAGTAAAGCCCGCCGTCATCAGACACCCATGAACGCTGCATACGCCCCCGTCCGCGGGTCTGGCGCTGGGCCACGACTATCGTAAAATCAGGGCAGCCCTTGCGTGCCAGACGCATGGCCTCATCCATGGTGGAATCGATTTCCGGAAAATAATGCATCCGGTCCCAACGGGCGTCAAAGCCCCACGGTAACAGGCTGTCCGGATCCGGCACGAGTCGGTAGCCTTTGGGAGAGGAGACAATGGGAACGCCGGCCTGGACCAGCCCTTTGATGTGCTT
This sequence comes from Desulfosarcina sp., assembly GCA_050124445.1. Lineage (GTDB taxonomy): Bacteria > Desulfobacterota > Desulfobacteria > Desulfobacterales > Desulfosarcinaceae > Desulfosarcina. Next base: position 4,141 of record JASFFF010000079.1, on the reverse strand, counting down.
CCAGATGGAGACCCGACTGATCCCCAGTTGCGCACTGAGCGCTTCACCGGAGACCACCGCATCAGCCGCTTTGAGAACGGCGATAATCGTCTGCTTGGGATTCATTTTGGTTAACCCTGTAGAGAAAAGATGGTTAACCAGATAGGCTGCATAATGTCAAGCCCATAATGGGCCTGATCGGTAAAGAAAGGGGTTGTTCATCGACTGCAAAAGCGTTGGTCGAGACGCTGCATCTCAGCTTCCGCGTCGTTGACCATCTCATCGAAAATGCCCTGAAGGGGCAGAATTTTATCGGCCAGGCCCACGCTCTGCCCGGCCATGAGGGACCCTTTTTTCATATCCCCGTCAACAACGGCATTCTTCAGGGCCCCCATCCAGAAGCGTTCCACCTCATACTGGGCCTCCATGCGATCGATGGCGTTGTCTTCGAGCTTTCTGATCAGGTCCAACTGCAGTTTACCGAACGCGTTGGTGCCCACGTTTTTCAGCGCCCGCACGGGTATAACGGGAAGCCGGCTGTCAAATTGGGGCGTGGCCACCGCGTCTCGCGCCTTGGCCCGCCTGAATGTCTCTTTGAATTTGGGGTGAACGGCACACTCTTCGGACATGACGAACCGCGTGCCCATCTGAATGCCGGCGGCGCCCATCATCAGCAGGTGGGCCATCATGCGCCCGGTGGCAATGCCGCCGGCCACAAAAATGGGCACCTCGTTGACATTGAAGAGGATCTGCTGGATCAATACGGTCAACGATACCGGACCGATATGTCCACCGGCTTCGGATCCCTCCAGTATCAAGGCATCCGTGCCCATTTTAATCAACTTCATGGCCAACTGCTCCGTGGGTGCGAAACAGATCACGCGTGCGCCGCTGTCTTTGGCACGCTGGATCTCATTGGCTTTGGGGATCGAGCCGGCGAAAACGATCACGCGACATTGCATTTCGCAGACCATATCCAGCTGCGCCTGGTAGGCCGGCGCGATGGTAATCAGGTTGACGCCGAATGGATGCTCGGAAAGCGAGCGGGTTTGCAGAATCTCCTCTTGCAGCACATCCACAGGCGCATTGCCGCCGGCGAGCAGTCCGAATCCGCCGCATCGCCCCATATGACTGACTAGCTTGGGATCGCTGACCCAGGTCATGGCGCCGCACATGATGGGCACCCGGCAGCCCAAAAAATGGCGCCCTTTTTCAAAGAATCGATCGATTAGCATGGTCTATCACCCTCCGAAAAGCCAATGCGGCCGGGATTATGGTCTCATATCTCGTTTTCGAATGAAAGAATGAACAACCTGCGGGAAAATCGTTTTGGCAAGGCTAAAGGCAGGAGGCCGTATAATCAATGCTGCGACGACCGATAACGCTGTCCAATACAATTTTCCTGCAGGTTGTAACTACCAGCGCATGAGAATCGCGCCGTATGTCAATCCGGCACCAAAAGAGTCCAGCAGGATCAGTTGACCTTTTTGAATCCGGCCGTCTCTGACCGCCTCATCCAGGGCTGTCGGTATGGTGGCCGCCGAGGTGTTGCCGTACCGGTCCACGTTAACCACGACTTTTTCCATGGGGCAATTGAGGCGTTTGGCCACCGCTTCGATAATGCGGAAATTGGCTTGATGGGGAATGAACCAGTCGAGGTCTTCAATGCCAAAGCCGTTGGCAGCCAGCGAGCGGGTAGCAAAGTCGGCCATGGTGCGAACGGCCACCTTGAAGATCTCCTTGCCGTACATGCGCATCTTGTGCAAATTTTTAGAAAAGCGGCCCGGGGTGACCTCCATGCGCGATCCGCCGGCAGGGATGTAAAGCAGCTCCCACAGGTTGCCGTCGGACAAGAGATGACTGGAGAGGATGCGCGCCGGCGCAGTGGGATCGGTTCGTTCGACCACGGCCGCACCGGCGCCGTCGCCAAAAAGGATGCAAGAACCTCGATCCCGCCAGTTGATAAAAGGATTGAGCACCTCGGCACCGACCACCAAGGCGGTTCGGGTCTGGCCGGTGCGGATGAACTGATCTGCCGTTGCCAATCCATAGACAAATCCGGAGCAGGCCGCATTGATGTCCATGGCCCAGGCCTGGGGCGCATCGATTTTATGCTGGAGCCAGCAAGCCGTTGAAGGTAGCAGGGTGTCCGGCGAACAGGTGGCATAAATGATCTGATCGATGTCGCCAGGCGTGCGGCCGGCCATCTCCAGCGCCTGCTTGGCCGCCGCAACCCCAAGCGACGAATTGTGCTCGTCGGGGTTTTCTAAATTGGAAAAGCGACGCTCGCGTATGCCGGTGCGCTCACGGATCCATTGGTCGTTGGTGGTGATGTTGGCCCGTTCCAAGCGGCGGACGATTTCATCGTTGGTCACCCGACCTTCGGGAAATCCGCAACCGGTCCCGGTAATCGTGGCAGCATATCTCATGATTCGTTCAGCCTCCGGCCGACCTTCAAGACAACCCCGTATCATTTCATTTATTGTCTATTCTATTTACTAACCTTAACCGGCAACGCCCTGTTTGTCTTGAATATGCCGCCTGCGTCAAGCGGATCCATGCAAGCCCCTACTCCTCTTTTTCTGTATCATTTCCGGCAATGTGGATCTTGGGCGTCCATGAACGGGTTTTGTTGACATCGTCGAGGATGTCCTGGCGAACGGAGGAGAAATACTGGGCCATTTTCCGGTTTTCCCAGTTGTCCGACCAGCCCTTCCCATCACCGATGAGGATGGCTTCGATCATCAGTTTATCAGATTTTTCGGATACCTGTGTTTCTGTGATTCGTGCGGCAGCATAGGCCCGCTTCAACCTTAGTTCCAGGGAGGCCAATAAGTTTTCCACTAGCTTCCCGGTGGTCAGGCCCAAATGTTTGGCCCGCTGCTTCAACGCCAGGTAGGCGGACGAACTCATGGGGAATTGGACCGGCTTGGTATCGTCTGCCATCGATCAGTAACTCCTGACTCTTTTTTTAAGATCAACACAAGCAACGGCCGACGATCCATTCGTCCGGAGGCGCCGACCGAAGGTATGAGATGGCTTCTAAATATCCTGATGATATATTAATTTCAAGATAGATTTAAAAAAAGTGTTTAAATTTTAAATTTACTTCCGGCGGCTTCGATGGTTCGCCCCATGGCGGCGGTCAACGCTGGCAGCCAGCAATTGGGTCCTACAAGGCCTCGAGCAGGCGTTCATGAATGTTATCAAATCCACCGTTGGACATAATCAGGATCACATCACCACTGGTCGATGATTGGACCAGGTCATCGATGATGGCGTCCGTGTCTTCAAAATGGGTCGCCGCTTGGCCTCTTTTTTTCAGATCCGCGACCAGCCGTTCACTGCTCAGGCGCTCGCCCTGAGGCACTTTGTTCAACAGCGGCGGTTTGCGGATGCAGACACGGTCCGCCGGATCGAAAACGGTGGTGTAGTCCTGCTGAAACACCTTGCGCATGCTCGAATGGGTCCGCGGCTCGAAAACCGCTATCACCCGGTTGTTTGTAAAATGGGATTTGACGGCCCGCAGGGTCTCCCTGACGGCGGTGGGATGGTGGGCAAAATCGTCCATCACCAGGATGCCGCGCTTTTCACCGCGGATCTCCTGCCTGCGCCGAATACCGGCAAAGCACGCCAGCGCATCGGCGATGGTCTCGGCGGGCAGTCCCAAATGGTCGGCCACGGCAATGGCGCACAGGCTGTTTTTCAGGTTGTGTTCGCCGATCATGCGGGTGCGAAACGACCCATATGGGCGCCTGTGTTTCCAGACGTCAAATCGGGTAAGCGATCCGTCCAGGAACCGATCGCCGATGCGCCAGGTCGATTGCGCGCGCATGCCATAAGAAACCTGCCGGCAGGTCACCGATTCCACCATCCCGGTCACATGAGGGTCATCATCGGCGCTGACCAGCAGGCACTGCGAACCAAGGCCCGAAACGAATCGTCCAAAGGCCGCTTTTACATGGTCCAGATCCCGATAAATGTCGGCATGGTCGAATTCAATACTGGTCAAAACAGCGGCATCGGGGGTATAGTGAAGAAATTTGGGCCCTTTGTCAAAAAAGGCGGTATCGTATTCGTCGGCCTCGATAACAATGCAGTCCCCGGTGCCGGTCCGGTAGTTGCTGTTGAAATTGGGTAAGATACCACCAATGATGAAAGA
>JASFFF010000078.1:0-10507 GCA_050124445.1 Desulfosarcina sp. | reverse complement strand
TTCGGCGCCTGTCGCCAGCCGCCGGCGTATCAATGGTCATGGGTTAACCCGAACGAAATTGAGGATTGGCCTGACGGTGGAGGCGATTGATTAAATCTTTCATAATTTCCAATTGGTAGCTGGTCAAAGCTTCATATTTGATCCCGATGCCACCTTGTTCCAGACGCACAACGCGCGCTTTGATTTTCAGGGGCAATTGGTTGTCGGCCAGTGAAAAACAGATCGATACCAACTGGCCCATGGTGAAGGGTTCGCAGGTTTCAACAAACATCCCGCCGGCGCTGATGTCCAAGGCAAAACAGTTGAACGCGCGGCCGTCGGCAGCCAGATCCAAGCTGAGATTGCAGGGCACACGGGGATATTCGCGCAACATGGCGAATCGCTTCTGCTCGTAGCGATTCATGAATTTGAGAAGGTCGGATTCCTGTAATTGATTGATCAGCAGAAAAAAGCGGGCAATGAGCAGCTGCCTGTCCCTGGCACCGGAGATACCTTCCGAATCGGACTTCGGAATATCAAGCGGTTTATACTCTTTTTTGAATTCCAGGTCCTTGAACAGATGCAACAAGGCAATCAGTTGCTCATCTGTCATTTTATACAAGGCGATGGATAGGCGGGTCAGGATTTTCTTTTTTTCCACCTGCCAATTGGCATCGTTCATCGCGATGATCTCCTAAAGCGGTCGACCGCAGGTGGCGTCGGTTGCTTCCCGCTAAGGTAAGCATTGATCTTCAGGCAAGCCGTCGAGCTGCACCGGCGGGCAATGGCACAGGCGCTCCGGCGAAGCCGGGGTGGTTTCTTTATGCGACCCATGCCTGGCGGATGATACATGGCTCTGTTAACCTGTGCAGTGTATATTGCTATCAGCTAAAAAGTCAACGACCACCCGCGTAGCAGGTGGCTTGCCTTTCCGGCCGACGGCCGGAAAGGCAATAGCACCTTGGTGCGTTAATGGTTGCGGTTGTGACCGGGCGCACAGCACCCGGTTTGAAGACGACCAATCAAGTCGCTTCTATGCCTAAACAAAGTAAATAATAAACAGTTACAATGAGATGTGACAATTTTAGGCCCATCTGGACGCAAAATGGCGCCCGGTAGAAAATGAGGTTTGATACCATCTCTACCCGGCTTCACTTAGTGAAGGGTTCTGAACCAAACTAAAAAAAGGTACTTAAAATTATAGAAAAAACTTGAAAACCCAAAGCAAAAAGGGGTATTACACCCACTTGAACGGTAAGTATGGTTTCAGATTCGTTGAACTTGCGGCTGCCATCAACCTTAATTAGGCTTTTGTCGGCCAAATGGGCACTGATTTTGCATGAGAAATCGTGTGCGACACACCCGTTCTCGAGTCGAAACGGATGGGACGTTGCTCGTATGGCCGACTACCAGAGAAAGGTCTAATTCAGCAAGGAGGAAGAGACATTGTCTTACATTCTGGATCAAGAACAACTGGACGGTTTGGAGGAGGCGTTGACCACCGATCTTATGACGCTGGGCATACAATCCGTGATCCTCATCGATATGGCCGGCAATGTCATCGTCAATCTTGATGACGGCAAGGTTCGTCACGATGTCTACTCGCTGGCTGCTTTGGCCGCTGGAAACTTCGGTGCGGTAAGCGCAATGGCATCGATCATTGGTGAAGAGGAATTTTCGCTACTTTTCCATAAAGGCAAGAGCGAAAACATCAATTTCACGAAAATCATGGATGATTTCTTATTGGTATCCATATTCGGCAATGATGTATCGCTGGGCTATCTTAGGTTGAAAATCGATGAAGTCATAAAAAAAATCAAAGTCCTGATTGACCAGACACGTTCAAGCTGATCCGTTGGCCTGCACTTTGACGGCTTGTACCACCCCGAATATCATAACGAACGGGACGGAAACATGGCGTTCATCAATACAAAAACAAAAGAAGTTCAGGTCAAACTCGTATTTGTCGGCCCCGGCAGAGGTGGAAAAACAACCAATCTGGAGTACATATTCAGTCGCATCCGGCATCGTATCGAATCGGACATGGTCAGCATCAAGACACAGGGCGATCGCACCCTTTTCTTCGATTTCTTGCCGTTTGAACTGGGGGCCATAAAAGGATATAATGTCAAAACCCAGCTTTACACCGTTCCCGGTCAGGTGAAATACAATGCCACCCGCAAGCTGGTACTCAAAGGTGTCGACGGTATTGTATTTGTTGCCGACTCAATGGTCGAACGACGGGAAAACAACATCAGCTCTCTGGAAAACCTGACGGAAAACCTTAAGTTCTACGATCTCGATATTGCTGAGATTCCCATTGTTTTCCAATACAACAAGCGTGACCTGGCCACGGAGGGAGTGGCCATTCTCGACGTTGAAATCTTGGAAGCGGATCTCAACTCGCAACTAAAGGCTCCCAGCTTCACTGCCAGTGCACTCAAGGGAGATAATGTGATTCCCACGGTCAAGAAGGCCATTTCGACAACAATTGTAGGCATTCGGGATAAGCTTTTATAGGAGGTACCATCGTGGATAAAAAAGCGAATGACACGTTCGCCTTCGATCTGGAAAATCGTCTCGATGATTTTTTCAGTGATTCAATGCCATCTCAGGAAGACGCTCCCGCAGATGAGCCTCAGACGTCAATATCCGAGCTGCCGCTAAAAGACCTGAAATCGACCATCCTGGCAATCGACTGGGAGATTACAGACGATGCACTCGAAGCCTTCATTCACCAGGTTGACAATCTAAATGAGCGTTTTGAAGACGACAAAGCTATCCAAACGCTGCTCAAACTACTAAAATCGTTGGGTAGATACCTCCGCGCCCACAAATCCAAAGCCCATCCGGACACCATCAAACGCATCATGGCGGTCTACTCTGCCCTTGAAAAATCGGTTTATAGTGAAGAATTGGGACAGAATGAAAAAGAGAAGATTGTTCTGGAAGAAGTCAAACTGTTCCAGGAGCTGAAGTCGAAAATAGTTGCATCCAAAACAGCCTATCCGGCCGACGCCCATCCGCAACCGGTCTCATCCGGCGATTTGTCAGGCCATGATGCCGTAATTAAGGCCATCGAAGATTTGCGTCAGATGATATCCGATGAACTCACCGCTATTCGCGGCGAACTTGAGCATCTAAGAAAAAAGTAGGCTTTGAACTTACTGCGACAAATCCAATGCCTCCTGTGGATTAGGGCAATTGGATATGCATTAAGTCATCAACGACTTCGATACCAGCTCGGCGGGCAAAACGGTCATTCACCAAACCAGAGATGTCGGTCTGTTCGATGAGATGATAGCGAGCCATGAGGTCGGCCATCAATTGAAGTTCGTCCGTTTCGGGAATGAATCGATCATAGACGATCCGCCCTTCTGGTTCAGTCAAGGCATAGTGAACCAACTCGAGAGACTGATTCCAGTAATCGGATACAATTTGCGCCGCTTCTTTCGGATGCCGCGCGGCCCACAAGTTTGACTGGACCACCGAATCCACCAGCTTCTGTACAACGGATGGTTTGGCCTCAAGCCAGCTGTGTTTGGCCAGAATGAGGTTGCAGATGAAATTGGGCCATGAGGATTCCACGTAGGCAACCACATCGGCATCATTGCTGATCACCGTTTGGGCGGCAAACGGTTCACCGACAAAATAGGCATCCAGCACGCCGGAAGTCAACGCCGAAGCCATGTCAGGTGGGTTCATCTCCACCACCCGTATTTTTCCTTCCAACCCTTTCTCTTCAATCATTTTCAGCAGCCAGAGGTTATGGCCGGAATAGCGCATGGGAACGGCAATGGTAGCGCCTACCAAGTCTTCCAGCCGCTTGGCCGCTAGCCCCTTTCTGGCCACCAGTGTGCTTTCATGTCGATTCCCGATAAGTACAACCTTCACATCAACCCCTTGCTGATAAAGGACCACCGCCAGAGGAGCGATGATAAATGCTGCCTGGATGTCGTCGTTTCTCAGTGCTTCTGCCATTTCAGCAAAAGAGGCAAATTTTACTGCCTCAAAATGGATACCGGTGCCATGACGTGAAACATGATCCAACAAAGGGGCGGCCAGATTGGTCACCACCGGCATGTACCCCATTCGAACGAGTTGCCTGTCACCCGACCAGCTGTTCAATCGGTAGTGTAGCCAAGTAATCAGTATGAGCCAGGTGAGCGCTACCACGCCAAGCTTGACAGGCAATGGCAATCGCCGGGAACCGCTCATTGGATCGCGGCTAAACAGCATAGTTGACTCCCAGCATGAGGTACAACTCACTTCTCAACCGACTCAAATCAGTAGATTTCTCAAAATCGCGCGGTCGTGGGAAGTTTAGTGTCCGATCCATGGCCACTTGCGTTGGACTCCCCCCCAAAATAACAATTCGATCCCCCATGATCAGTGCATCGTCGATGTTGTGAGTGACCAACAAGATGGTCTTTTGAATATAGGCATGCATGTTCACCACTTCTTCGCGCATCTTCATATGGGTGAGAAAGTCAAGCCCGCTAAAGGGCTCATCCATGATGAGGATATCCGGATTCACGGCCAAGGCCCGAGCAAGCTCCGCACGGCGCTGCATCCCGCCTGACAACTGCCGTGGATAGTGTTGTTCAAAACCTTCAAGTTCAACCATCTCGATATATTCTTTCACCAACACATACCTGTCCCGACGGTCGTTGAGGTGACGAATGCCAAGGCCAACATTTTCAGCAACCGTCATCCAAGGGAACAATCCGCTATGCTGAAACACGAAAATGTGATCTGCGGAAGGCCCATCCACTGGTTTGCCATTGATCTGCACGCGGCCTTCAGTGGGGGCCTCGAATCCGGCAATAATTCTCAGCAGTGTAGATTTGCCGCATCCAGAGGGACCCAGAATGCAAACCATCTCGCCATCTGAAATGGTCAGGTCGATATCCTTGAGCACACGCACGCAATCGCCCTTGACCCGCTGGGGATTTTCATCGCCGCGCGGAATCTTGCGCCGGTTGGCAAAAGCTTTGCTGAGTTGTTCGATGGCGATGCAACCCATCGCAAGGCTCCTTATTGCGTCTTCTTGCGCCAACTGGCGGCTTCCAGAGCGCCCAACTGACGCATCAAGTAGTCCAACGTCAGTCCCACTAAACCGATAACGATCATGCCATCCATGACAAAGTCCATGCGCAGGGCATTTCTCGAATCCAGAATTAAAAATCCCAATCCGGACTGCACCGCGATCATCTCGGCTGCAACCACCACCAGCCAAGAGATGGTCACGGTCATGCGCAGGGCAGTTACCACTTCCGGCATAATGGCGGGGATTATCAGCCGAAGGATCGTCTCGCTTGGTGAAAAATTAAAGTTGGCTGCCACGTGAAAATAGGTCTGATTGATGCCATCGACGGCGATGGTCGTAGAAACCACAAGCGGGAAAAAACTGGAAAGAAAAATCAAGAAAATGGCCGGCGGGTCACCAATTCCGAACCATAGCATGGCCAGTGGAATCCAGGCCAGCGGCGAAATGGGGCGCATGAATTGGATCAACGGATTGACCAAAGCGCGCGTCGTTTTCATCATACCCAAAGCGATACCCGTGGGAATGCCCAGTATGGCAGCCAGATAGAAACCAACCGTCACTCTAAAAAGGCTGGCGACCGTATGCTTGACCAGCGTGCCGTTGGCCAGAAGTTCCCCCATGCTCACCAATACCACCACGGGCCCCGGAAATACCTGTTGACTCCAACCACTGAAGCGGGCCAGGACATCCCAGACCAACAACAAACCAAAAAATCCCAAAAATGGTATCAGGTACGCATAAGGTTTTTTATCTTCTTTTTTTCTAAGCGTTATGCTCAAATCTAATATTGATCCCTATTGGAAAAGCGGTTCTAATAGCTGTTGTAGATCAAATGAATGCCGATGAGGGTGAGCAGGAAGATAAACACCTCTTTGAGCATTCTCTCATTGATCCGTTCGCTGAATCGTGGTCCGATTTGACCGCCGATGATCACGCCTGGTACGGCCCAGACCAGGGTGGCCAGTTCAACCGACGCCCCCAACAGCACATGAAATGCCGCTCCAACAACACAAGTACCGAAAATGGCTACGATACTTGTGGCCACAGCGGCACGCATTCGCAGTTTCATACGATTTCGCATCAACGGAACCAGCCACTCGCCGATACTGACGCTGAGCATGCCACTGGCAATGGCCATGACCGAAACAAGCCAGCCGTCTTGACGAACCCCGTTCAATCCCACCCGATCCTGGCCTGTATCGGTATATTTCTGGTTGGTTGAAACGAAGATAAAAGCGGTGGTCAAGGTGAATATCCCCAGTGCCAGCTCCAAATTGGCCGCAGAGAGCAATCGGGTCAGCAAGGCACCGAGACCAAGACCGGGAAGCGTCAGCAGAAGTAAATAACCGGCCAGGGAAAGATCGGCGGTTTTTTTCCTGACAAAAGCGGCGCTGCCCGATCCCATGCCTGCGGTCTGGACCACAAGAGAGGTAACCACCGCAGTTTCCGGAGACAACTCCAAAAAAAGCAGAAAAAAGGGCATCCACAGGATGCCACCGCCAATGCCGACGGTCGAAGCCAGAGAGGCAATGACGATCCCCACCGGAAAGGCCAGAATATTCAATCCGATCATACCTGAGCGTCCACGGAGTAGAGGTTAAAATAATCGATGACCTGTTTGAGCATGGTCAATTCGGATTCCAGTCGGACGAGTTGACGCTGCATGGCTTGCGCCTCTGCGGGCGTCATCCGATCCTGTCTCATCAGCTCCATGGTATTGGTCGTTGCCCGTCCGGCAGAATGGCATACCGAGCGCGAGAGCATAATGATTTCCTGAAGGTTGGTCGACATGTCCTTAATTGCTGCAGACAACTGGGAAAGCTCGTTTCTCGTCTCGACGCCAGTCGTCTGGCTCAAGTCGCCTGCAGAAATCGCCTTGGAAACTTCAACCATGTGCTGCAGCGGTTCGGTGATGGTTTTGATAAACATGGTCAGCACAATCACCACCACGGCCAGAATCACCCCCACCATCATCATGGCTTTGTTGCGAATTCTTAACAGGGGGTCATATACGTCCGCCAAGGCCAGCTCCCCGCTGGCGTATTGTTGGAAATTGCTGCTCAGCTGCCGTTTTAGTTCCGTTGAATGGGTGTCTAAAACAAACTCGGAAGCCACCAGTAAAGCGGCAAAACCGATTAATAGAATATAGATAATCATGGTGCGCTGGAGCGAATAGCTGCTGCGGGGAATCATGGCGCAGACGGCACCGAGGCTCGCGGGCGGGTGATGATCTCTTTGGCCAGATCAAGGTATTGGGCACCGGCAACACTCTGCTGGCTGTAGTGGATGGCCGGCATACTCAGGATTTGGGCCTCTTTGAGGAGCCCATCCATTTCGATGACGGTATCATATGTCTGGCCTTGATAGAGGTCTTTTATTTTAGAAAGAATCAGCTTGGACGCGTTGCTGGTCTTATCCAGCATGGTAAACAGAATGCGCGCCTCAATCTGTGAATTGGATCTTTCGCGGATTAGGTCAATTAGGCGCAGGACTTGATCCACCCCATGGGTAGACAGGTAATCACATTGACAAGGGATCAGCACGCGGTTGGAGGCGGTAAGGGCGTTTAACGTGTAAAACTCGATCGACGGGGGGGTATCGATGAGAATGAGGTCGAATTGGTCCTTAATCGTATTGAGTCGGTCCTTTAGCATGTACTCAAAATGCCGGGCACCGAAATACCGTTTGTTAAGCAGAACCATGTTGCGGCCTGAAGGCAACACCCACAGGTTGGGATATTTCGTCGCAATGATATAATCATCCAACGGCTTGCGGATCTCTTTCTGTGCATCATAGAAGGTAGGCAATTGCCTGTGTCCCAAAGAAAGGCTCAGATTGGCCTGGGCATCAAAATCCACAAGCAGCACTTTTTTTTGGTGCAAGGCAAGCGAAAACCCGAGGTTGAGGCAGGTGGTTGTTTTGGCCACGCCACCCTTGCGGTTGCTGATGGCCACGATATGATCGTTGGCCTCATCATGACGGGCCTTTTCAAGATCGATGAAGGATATTTCCTGAACCCGGTTGGGCTTGTAGGCTGAAAAGAGATGTCCGCAAACCGTGCATCGCGCCACAAAAGTGGACTTGTCAGTCACCTCATCGTCAAGATGAAAGCGTGTCGTACATTTCTGACATACAATGATCATGGCTAGTTTTCCTCGGGCTTCCAGCCGGATTGCGGCAGTCTGACGGGTTTTAGAGACGGATTGATGCCGTCAATAATTGCCTGCAACAGATTACCGGGCGGCACCTCGGCAGCAACCAGACCGGCTTCGGCCACCAGATCGAGCGGCTCGGAAACCATACCGGTCGAGCGCTCGCGCATAATGATCCGACCTCCGTTATCGTTCACCGCCTGCACCCCCGATTGGTCGCCCGTATCGGCGCCGGAAAGTAATACAACCGTCAACCGCCGCTTGAATGTGGATGCGGCAGTTGAAAGCAACCGGTCCACATGGATCATTCCGTCATCGCTGGCAGTGGGTGCGATAACCGGTTGTTGGTCATTGGTTTTTACCGTAAGTGGACAACCATGGATACCTACGTAACATCCGCCTGACAAGAGCATCGTTTCCTGATCAATGGCGGATGCCTGACATCCGCAGCGTTCCAACAAATATTTGGCAAACGCGTCGCTGAAGGCTGGCGGCAGGCTCTGGATGGCGACAACGGCACCTTGAAGATCGGCCAAGGCCGGCACCAGACCGGAAAGCAGGCTCATTTGTTCCGGGTGTCCCCCTGGGCCGGATATGACGATGACCAGCTGGCGGGAGACACCAACGACCGAAGGGTTGCCAGGGTCACCGGCCGCTATTTTGGGGATGCGCGAAATTCTGAAATTGCTGACGTTTGCTGTCGCGGCAACCCTGACCCGTTCAAGGATTTTCTGCTGCTGGACAAGAATATCCTGATTTTTGGTGGGTTTGCTCATGAAATCAACTGCACCCAGTTCAAGAAAGTTGAATATCGTTCTAGACGATCCATCACCTGGGTTGGATGTGATCACCACCGGACAGGGTTTTTTTATCATGATATGTTTGATGGTACTGGTGCCGTCCATCACCGGCATGTTGACATCCAAAGTAACCAGGTCCGGTCGCAGGTCATTGATCATCGAGATCGCCTCTTCGCCGTTGCCGGCCATGCCCACCACTTTGTTATTGTGGCTGGTGGTCAACATGCTGGACAGGATCTTTCGCATCATGGGAGAGTCATCAACGATGAGTATCCGCAGCCGGTCTTCAGCTGCATGCTCAGATGATGAATCGGTCGAGTCGATTTCCAGCGCATCGGATGCGCTTTGTTCGTCGACCCGTCGAGCCGCCTCCATGATCAGAAAATGGTAGTTTTTTTGGATGGTCCGCTGGGGCGTAGACGACACCTCGATGGACTCGAAGCTGCCGGTCTGCCAACCCAAAATTCGATAAAACGCCTCTTCTCCGACCACATCCTCACAGGCGGCATGAACAATCTCGCCGTCAACGATAAAAATGGTGCCCAGCCGGTCATCTTTGGTCACCCGCATGCAGAGACTGGAGGCCGACAGACAGCACATTTGGATCAGGTCGTTGAGCTGAATATTCTTCAGCGTTCCAGCGAAGCCAGCATCAGCATCCGCTGGCGGGCTGGAAGAAGAAGGATCGTTGGTTGCCATGTTCCGCGTATCAATCCATTTCTGCTGGCAGGATACATTCACTGGTTGCCGAGATGACAGTTACTTGATCCTGCCCTGCGGTTTCGGTCCAGTCTGGAATGCAACCTGAATCGCATGTCCATCATACGGTTATAGGACGGCGGCAGCCAATTTTTTTTCGGCCTCACGCTCTTTTGCCATGGACATCAGTTCGTCCACATTGAGAATCAGTGAAATACCGCCGTCGCCCAAAATCGTGGCACCGGAGAATCCGCTGTTTTCCTGCAGGTAATCCTCCAGGGGCTTGATTACCACCTCCTGACGTCCCAACAGAGAATCGACGATGAAACCGGTTCTGCCCGTCGCAGACCTGACCACGATAACAAAAAGCCGTTCCTCCGAGGCATCGGTCGAGGAACCCGGCATGTTCAGCAGCTCGGTCAGCCGGACCAACGACAGCGGTTCTTCGTGCAGGTCCATCACTTCGCTGCCATCCACGGTGAATATCTCCCCGCGATCGATGCGCAGGGTCTCCTGTACGGCACTCATGGGAACCGTGAAGTGACTGCCACCGCAACGAATCATCATGGCCGGAATGATGGCCAGGGTTAACGGAATCTTAATCCGAATACGGGTGCCCACATCCTGGCGCGTCTCGATTTCCAATAACCCGTTAATTTTCTCGATATTGCGTTTGACGACATCCATGCCCACACCGCGACCGGATGTGTGCGTAATCGTGTCAGCTGTGGAAAATCCCGGCAGCATAATCATGTCGATCAGCGCCCGCTGATCCATCGTCTCCAGGGTTTCGCGGTCGGCCAACTGCTTTTCAACGGCTTTGGTGC
>JASFFF010000077.1:0-10533 GCA_050124445.1 Desulfosarcina sp. | reverse complement strand
CGGCATGAGCCTCGTCCGGGTGGCGGCGATAGGTGAGACAAACATTGGCGCCCTCTTTGGCCAGCTCCAGGCTGGCGGCCGTACCGATACCCTGGGAGCCGCCGGTAACAATGGCATTTTTTCCTTCAAGCAACATGGGTTGTCTCCTTATTTATCGGGGCGGCCAAGTACAGCCGACATGAAGGCAACATCGAAGGCATCGCCGGCGGCCATACGCCGGCGGTATTCGATGAAGTCGATGGTGTCACGGCCGGTGATCTTCTTGGTGTTAAACGCATTGAAACCCAGGTAGGCTTCGTGGTTCATGTTGGCGGCCAGCCAATGGCGATTGATCACCTTGGCCTGGTCCCAGAAATACTTTTTCTTCAGGCGAATGCCTTCCACGCTTTTTATCAGGCAGCCTGGAAAAAGGTTGGCGTAGGTCCAAAGGATCCGGTCAACTTCGCCGTCCAGCAGTTCGAAATCGGTCTGGGCCGATTTGATGACGCTTCTGGCCTGTTTGGCCGCATCACCGGTTTTGTATTCACCATAAACGATTTCGCCGCCGGCAACGTAATCATCGGTTTCGACAGCGGGATTGCGAATCCACGCATCGGCATCCCGGATGACCGGGACACACTTGGAGATCAGGCCCAGGCGTTTCATTTTATAGGCGCTCCACATTTCGCAAGAGACGCAATTCCACATGGCCAGCTCCATGGGCAGCATCCAGGGCAGAAAATCGGTGCTGCCCCCATCGGGTGCGCTGCCATGCTTGGGGCCAGCCTGTCCGAAAATAGCCAGATCGCTTGAGACGGTGATATCGCAGGCCATGCCGATTTCCTGGCCGCCGGCCACGCGCATGCCGTTGACCCGGCAGATGGTGGGCTTTTTGCAGCTCAGGATCGCGTCGACCATGGCATTGAACAGATCCATGTACAAGCCATATTCGTTTGGTCGGCCGGCGTAATACTCGGCATACTCCTTGGTGTTGCCACCGGTGCAAAAGGCTTTGTCTCCCATGGCGGTAAAGACAGCAGCGACAACGGAGCTGTCTGCCGAGGCACGGTGAAAACCGGCGATCACGCCTTTAACCATTTCGGTGGTATAGGAGTTGTACTGTCTCGGGTTGTTGAGAATGATCCAGGCCGAGAACAGGCCCTCGACGACGTTTCCCGACGGGTCCAGGACAGGGCGCTTTTCGAACATGACCCCCGGGGCTTCACTTGAAAAAAGCTCCTCTCCCCACAGGTGGTGATTCTTGATGCCGGATTCTCTCGGCAGCCAACTCAGGTCACTCATCGGTACCTCCCTTTTGGCAGCGCGTCACTGCGCCGCAGGTTGCATGAATGTGATTGTCCCGGGGGCGCCGGAACATGTGTTCTTGGGGTCGGGTGTGGTGATTTCGATCAGCAAACAGAATTAAAATAATGGATAAAATTCATTTGCTAAAAGGTTACATATTAGCTATATATTAGCTACTAAAGGGGTTAGTCAAGAAAAAAAACAGCGCGCAGAATATCCCTTGTACGACCCGCTTTTCCACTGATGGCAAGGTATAGAGATGTCTTTCGCCCGCTGGAATGACGGCGGTCGGCCACGTTTACAGCGGGTTGTGATGCAGCGGTCGCAATTCTTGACAGCGCCTATCCGGACCGCTTAATAGTGCTCATCCATTTTCTGAATGCACACCATATCATGCCCGCTGCCAGATTGGCTGAGACCGTAGGCGAAGGAGGTCAATACCTTGAGATACCCCAAAGAGTGCGTCCTCAAAGAATGTGTCGAGGCGGTGATCCGCCCGCTGGAACCGGATGATCGGACTCGGCTGAACGCATTTTACAAGCAGATCCCCGAATCGGATCGCTGGTTCATGAATTACGATGTGATGGATGCTGCGATTATGGATAAGTGGTTCGAGGCCGTGGCCAAGGAGCGTATCTGTTCAATCCTGGCCCTTTGCGAAGAAACGGTCGTGGGGCAGGGAAGTCTGTATCTGCGAGACTTCGGTGCAACCAGCCATGTGGGGCGATTTAGAATCGTTGTGTTGCCTGAATTCCGCAAAAAACGGTTGGGAACCTGGCTTTTGCTGGACCTGATCCAGTTGGCCATGGACCGCGGGCTTGAGATGTTGCGGGCGGACCTGGTGGTCGGGGTGGAGGACAATGCCATCGAAGCCGTCCAGAAGTTCGACTTCTTCAAATTCGGCGAGCTCAAAGCGTATGCAAAGGATATCAATGGCAACGATCAGGATCTGGTGATCATGATTAAACGCCTTCACAAGGAGTGGAGTGACTTCTGAACGATTCGTCGCAAAAGGAGATTCGCCGATCCACCCCCGCCGGGGTGATTCGGATCCGGTCTTTTTGCACGCCTGCTGAAATCCAGTCCTGCCAATTTGACGACCAGTTCGGCACCCATGCCCAATATAAATCCATTTATACCAAGCGGGAAACGCTGGAAAAACATGCCGCCAAGGCGGATGCCAACGTGGTGTTGGCCTTGACGCAAAACACCATGATCGTTGGGTTCGGGGTATTCAGCCACCCAGATCCGGATGACCGATGGGTCGGCCTGGGTCCGGGCATGATGATGGAAGTCAAGGCGGTCGAGGTGAGTCGGCGCTTGCGATCCTGCAAGATTGCAGGAGACCTGGTCGGTCTCATGCTGACCCATCCCCGGATCGAATGGCTGATTGCCTACATGGTAGGCTACTCATGGACCTGGGACCTGGACGGGTCCGGCCTCAATGCCCAACACTATCGCAATATGCTCATCCGTCTGTTCAGCCCGCATGGATTCATCGAACTGCAGACCAACGAGCCCAATATCTGTTTGAAGCCCGAGAACCTATTTATGGGACGCATCGGCAGCGAGGTGAGCGATCGGGTCCGCCAGGATTTTAAATGGCTTCGCTTCGGCCTGACACCCTAGCCGGATATGCATTGGCCTGTGATTGACTGCCGGGGCCAACCTGCGGGTGAAATAGCGCCTGGATGCCATGACCAGGTGGCAACAGCAACCGGACCGACATAGACAAGGGGAATCGCCGGCTTCCTGCGGACGATTCCCCTCTTGTAACGATCAATCGGTTAGTGGGTTTCGGCGCCGGCCTCCGGGGCCTGTGGCGTATTCTCGCCCGCGGCAGTTTCCTGTTGGGTGGCAGCCGCCTCCACTTCAGCTTCGGCCGCGGCCGCTTGGGCGGCCGCCTGCGCCTCAAGCGTATCGATCGCCGTTCGATGTGCATCTATCTTTTCGGCGATCAGCGCTTCCTGGGTTGGATCTGTGGTCAACTTGTCCGCTTGCTCGAGAAAATCGATGGCAGCGGTCAGATCCGCGATGGTTCCCCTGCTGGCGGCAACATCGGCTTTGTAGGTCAGAATCAACCGGTCGATGGTGTCTAAACGCTGATAGGCAAGCTCCCGAAGGTCCCTGCTGGAACCATACGCGAGGGCGGTTTTCACGGTTGCCTTGATTCCCTCGAAATCGGGGATTCCCGGTACGTCCAGCAGCGCATCCGCCTTGTCAATGTAATACTGGAACACAAACGGATAGACGTCGCCCTGACGATAGCTCTCTTTAAGCGTTTCAGGCGCGGTAACGCCTGGCAGCGCGATGATCATTTTCTTTCCCAGGGGGGCAAATTTGCCCTTCCAGACTTCCAGCGCCCCCTGATTTTCTTTCAGATAGTATTTGAACGAATTGGACGCACTGGCGCCAATCACCAGCAGGATAAGGAAGACCAGGCCGGCGGCCATCAGTTTGATGGTGTTGTCAACGGGATCGGATGGTTTTTTTGGTGTTGCTTGGTCAGGCGGCGGCTCATAGGAAACCGCAACCTCTGATTTCTGGGCCGCCGCTTTCTTGATGGCCTCCGCTTTTTCGGCAGCAGCCTTTTCGGCAGCGGCCTTTTCGGCAGCAGCCTTTTCGGCGGCGGCCTTTTCGGCAGCAGCCTTTTCGGCGGCGGCCTTTTCGGCGGCGGCCTTTTCAGCAGCGGCCTTTTCGGCAGCAGCCTTTTCGGCAGCGGCCTTTTCGGCGGCGGCCTTTTCGGCAGCGGCCTTTTCGGCAGCGGCCTTTTCGGCTGCGGCCTTTTCGGCAGCGGCCTTTTCGGCGGCGGCACGCAAATCGGCAGCGCTGTAAGTGTTGGCCAGAAGCCTCTTGATACGCGGGACATCCTTGGCGTTAAAACTGGCCAGAAGTTCCGGTGCCGTGTAGTCGGCTTTGGCTACCTTCTCTTTGGGGACGGTGTAAGGTACTTTCGGGGTGACGATATCAAATTGCTTCTTCAAAAGATCTTTTATTGATACAGGCCTGGCCTTGGGTGCGGCTTTTTTGGGTGCTGCCTTTTTTACCGATTTTGCGGCCGGTTTGGCTTTGGCCGCTGCTTTGGCCTTGGCGACTGTTTTTTTTGCGACCGTTTTTTTGGCCGGAGCGGTTTTCTTCGCCGGCGCTTTCTTCTTAGGCCTGGCCTTCACTGCAGCTTTTTTCGGAGCACGCTTCTTCTTGGAAGTCGATTTGATAAGACTCTTTTTCCCCATGAAAAACCCCTTTGAATTTGTATTGGATTGGCCTATAGTAAAACGGAATGACAACCAAGACTTATAAAGGATTACGGGTTGATTGTAAATGTTTTTTTAGGGGCCTGCTGGCGCAGTAAGCACCTGTCAACGCCGGAAAAAAGCGACCATGCGACACCTGCTTGAGGACAAAAAAAATTGCTTGATCAGGGCCTTATCCGCCTTCGATAGCCTTGCGGTAGCCCTTTCCGGCGGTGTTGACAGCGCCGTGTTACTGGTCGAAGCACACCGTGTGCTCGGCAAGCGCGTCATTGCCATCACGGCCCGGTCTCCTGTTCATCCAGATCGGGAAGTAGCCGATGCGGCCAGGCTTGCAGACGGCTTGGGCGTGGAACATGTCGTCTTTGAATCCACTGAGATTGAGAATCCTGATTTTCTTGCCAACACCCCAGAGCGGTGCTACATCTGCAAAAAGGCAGTTTTTGGAGAATTGATCGCCCTGGCCAAAAGACGCGGTGTTAAGCATCTGGCCCATGGGGCCAATGCTGACGATAGCAGCGACTATCGTCCTGGATTCAAAGCTGCCCTTGAGTTGGGCGTGGCCGCCCCCCTGATGGATGCGGGTTTTACCAAGCAAGATATCCGCCATTTGGCCAAGGAGAGAGATCTGTTCGTATGGGACAAACCGTCTATGGCCTGTATCGCCACGCGGTTCCCCTACGGGACCCCGATCAGCCTTGCCAAGGTTGAGCAGATCAAGCAAGCTGAGCAGGTACTGGCCTCGGCTGGAATCAAGGGTTGCCGTGTCCGTCACCACGGCGATGTGGCCCGAATCGAAGTCCCTTTAGATCAGCTGCCGACATTGATCGCCGATCCCTTGCGGCAACGTATCGTCAAGCAATTGAGAATGATTGGATTCCCGCATGTGTCGGCAGACCTGGAAGGCTATATCTCCGGCAGCCTGAATCGGGTGCTTGACAATGACCCAGATCTCGGCAGCGCTACTGGTGCTGCCGGCACACTGAGAGACCGCCAATGACTGATCTACTCGTAAAGTTATATAGCCTGCCCGATCCCGGCGACACCATTGCCGGGCTGGCCGAAAAAAACATATTGGTGAGACGGGCCATGGCCAGTGAAAAAAAACTGGTGATCGCCTGGGTGCAGCAGCTGTTTGGCGATGGATGGGCCGCCGAGTGTGAGGTTGCTTTCAACCGCCAACCGATTGCCTGCGTGCTGGCCGTTTCCGGCGGTCGACCGGTCGGCTTTGCTTGCCACGACAGCACCTACCGCAATTTTTTCGGTCCCATCGGGATTGATCCCGTCTTTCGTCACCAAGGTATTGGCCGTGCCGTGCTGCTGGCCACGTTGAACGCCATGTCACACGCCGGCTATGCCTACGCCATCATCGGCGGTGCCGGGCCAATGGCATTTTTCGAAAAATGTGTGGGCGCCTTTCCCATACCCGGATCGACCCCGGGCATTTACCAGCCGGCGATAAAAAAAATATGATGCTGCGCAAGCGGCCGTCTTTGGTTTTGTAGGAAACTGTACCATGTCCTTTATCCGGTTTGTGGGCTCGCGTTATTTAAGGACCCGCCAGAAGCAGACCTTCATTTCGCTGATCACCCTGTTGGCCACCGCCGGCATTGCCCTGGGTGTGATGGCGCTCATCGTTGTCATCGCCGTGATGACTGGATTTGAATCCGAGCTGCAAAATCGAATTCTAGGCATCGAATCCCACGTCCTGGTGATGCGTTACGGAGAATCGGTAGGTGACATCGAGGCAACGGTCAGCGCCATTGAATCCGTCGACGGCGTCCAAGCCGCCACCCCGTTCATTTACACCCAGGTGATGCTAAGAAGTGCGCATGGAATCACCGGCGCGGTGCTCAAGGCTCTCGATCCATCCCGGCCGGGGCCGGCTGTTTTTGTCGACAAGACCACGACGATCACCCAGGCATTGACCGATAGTGGCACCAACGCGCCTGTCGGCAAGGCCCCCGGCCTGATCGTCGGGCGGGTGATCGCCAAAAAACTCAGGCTTGCCGTCGGCGATGCCATATATTTGATATCCCCTTTGGGGAAAGGTGCGGCAGTCAACCGGATGCCCACGGTAATGCGTTTTTCCGTGGCCGGTGTTTTCGAGACCGGAATGAACGAATACGACGGCGCCATGGCTTTTATCCGGCTGGATGTGGCCCAGCGCCTGCTTCAGATGCCGGATCAAGCCACCGGCCTGGAGGTGCGCGTGGATGATATCTACCAGGCCAGATCGATTGCCGAAGCCATCGTCGGCCGCATTGGGTTTCCTTTTTGGGCACGCGACTGGATGCAGATGAACCGCAACCTGTTTTCCATGCTCAGGCTGCAAAAGACCGTCATGTTCATCATCCTGACGCTTATCGTGCTCGTGGCTGCATTCAACATTGCCAGTGCGTTGATCATGATGGTGATGGAGAAGACCCGCGATATTGCCATTCTCAAAACCATGGGGGCCACCAATCGGCATATTCGCCGGATTTTCGTGTTCAAAGGCGTGTTGATTGGATCTGTTGGGACGGCCATCGGCGGTGTCATGGGCTTTATCCTGTGCAGCATCTTAAAACGGTATCCGTTCATTAAGTTGCCCGGTGATGTCTATTTTTTGACCACCTTGCCGGTCAGGTTGCACCCGCTCGACGCGCTCACCATCGGTCTGTGTACAGTGGTCATCTGTTTTCTGGCCACCTTGTATCCGGCATCCAGCGCCTCCGCGCTCGATCCGGTTGAGGGTATTCGCTACGGCTGACACCCCTATCAGCCTAGCAGACGATTCAAGACCAGCGGCCCTTAGCGCAGGTTAACGACATCGGGGGTAAAGTTTGGCGGAGAAGTGTCGTTAATGACCTATAGATGATGGTTCCGTAATGTGACCTTTTACAGATTTACTTTAGATGGTGTCCCACGGCCACATGCCTTTGGGATTTGATCGACGCGAACCGCGTATCAACCAGCTGATGTAGAGACACTTATGAACGAACAGGCCTATTGGTTCAACTATCACATCAAACTGGAAGACGGGCAAAGCACACGTTTCCGCATCGAATTGGACCCGGTGAGCCTAACCATGATGCCGGCATCACCCGAACCCTATCCGCCCTGGACACAGCTTTCCTACAAGCAGTGCAAATGTTGCCCATTGTCTCCCCGCACACACCTGTACTGCCCCATCTCCGTCAACATTACGGAAATGGTGGAGCGGTTCAAGGATATCCTTTCACATAAGAACTGCATGGTCGTTTGTGAAACCATGGACCGAACCTATTCCAAAAAAACCTCGGCCATGGATGGCCTGACTTCGGTGTTTGGCATTGTCATGGCCACGAGCAATTGTCCGGTGATGAATTTTCTCAAACCCATGGCCCGATTTCATCTGCCCTTCTCGTCTGTCGAAGAGACCACGGCGCGCAGTACCTCGCTGTTCCTGCTGGGTCAGTATTTTGCCTATAAGAAAGGGCACGCCAAACGTTTCGATTTCGATGAGCTCGAAAAGCGCTATGCCAGGGTACAACTGGTCAATGAGGGCCTGCTGGCGCGTATCCGCAGCCTGGGCAACCGGGACGCGGACAAAAACGCCATCATCACCCTGCATTCATTGTCCCAGTTTCTATCGATGGAGATGGATTTCAGCTTGAATACCATCGCCCATTTGTTCGAAAGGGGGACCGATGCCTGATGGCCAGGTCCATCATCGGCCGGCGTATCAGACCTTTCGCCTGCGGATGGTTGGTTGCGCGGTCCTCCTAGTTACTGCGCTGCTAATGACCGGGTGCGCCGGATCGATGGATCCGGCCATTTCGCCGGACAATCGTGTGCCCCAAAGCCACAGATCTGAGCAGCTGTTGCGTGCCGAGATTCGGTCCTGGCTGGGCACCCCGCATCGCATGGGCGGTATGAGCCAGCGCGGTGTCGACTGTTCAGGCCTGGTGGTCATCTTGTATGCAGATCTATTCGATGTTCGCCTGCCCCGAACCACCCTGGCACAGATGCGCACCGGTCGACAGGTGGGCAGAGACAGCCTGGTTGCCGGCGACCTGGTCTTTTTCAAACCGGCCAAAAAATATTATCATGTTGGCATTTACCTGGGCCATGGGGAATTCGTTCACACCTCTACCAGCAATGGGGTGATGGTTTCACAGATCGACGATGGTTTTTGGCGTCAATGCTATTTGACCGGTCGCCGAGTGCTTTAGGTGCCGGCCATGTGAGTGCAAGCAAGCTGGTCTCGCTTCGATCGATAGGGCAATAGCCCTTGCAATTCGGGGTTGATCTTCGTATAGTGGTGCGGGCCTTGACATCAGCAGGCCCGCTTTTTTTGGCGCAACGGCCTCTGTCGCCAGTTGCAGGGGTGCCAGGCCGACGATGGTAATGAAAGGAAATGCAGGTTAGCTGAATCTTGATAGGAAAACTGATTAAAGCCTTGCGGGGCAGGCTATTCGATACCAATCGCTCCGATAGCGTTGATCCACCCCAGCCAAGTGGCCCACAACCATCCGCAGCCCTGTTGAAGCGGAGCCCCGTACCCAAAATACAGCGCGCTCCCCGTCGGAAATCAAAGGGGCAGCCAAAAGCGGGGTCAGGCGCTTCCGCCAAGCCCACGACTCAACGGGGCCCTGGCAAGCCAGGCGATGGGGCGGTCGCCTGGGATCCGGAATCATTTCGGGTGGCCGAGGTGGCCGATAAAACCCGCTTCCACGAGCTGAATTTGCCCGAGCCGGTGATGCACGCCATCGCCGATGCCGGATTTCAATACTGTACCCCCATTCAGGCAGAGATTCTTCCGGCCACCATTAACGGTCGCGACGCCTTCGGCCGGGCCCAGACCGGCACCGGCAAGACGGCGGCTTTTTTGATCACCGTGCTGACGCGACTGTTGGCCCGCCCGCGCACAGGCAAAATACCCGCCGGCACCCCGCGGGTGCTGATCATTGCGCCAACCCGTGAACTGGTACTGCAGATTGCGGCGGTATGGACTATGAAAGGCAGCGCAGACGACTGCATGGCAAACCTGTGGATATCGTGGTTGCCACGCCCGGCCGCCTGCTGGACTTCAAACGTCGAAAAGATCTGGATTTGCGTCAAGTTGAGATACTGATCATCGACGAGGCGGATCGCATGCTGGACATGGGATTCATCCCCGACGTGCGCCAGATCGTTTTCAGCACGCCTCACAAGGACAAACGCCAGACCCTGTTTTTCAGTGCCACGCTCACCCCGGATGTAACCCGCCTGAGTGCCAGCTGGACCCGCAATCCGGTTGCGGTTGAAATTGAGCCCGAACAGGTGGCCGTAGATACGGTGGAGCAGGTGGTCTATATCGTCACCACCGATGAGAAGTTCGCCCTGACCTATAACATCCTGACTCGGCAAAACCTGCAGCGTGTGCTTATTTTTTGCAACCGGCGAGACGAAACCCGACGACTGGCGGACATGTTGGACCGTTATCGCATCAATTGTGCCGTTCTTTCCGGCGAGGTCCCTCAGAAGAAGCGAATTCGCACCCTGGAAAGCTTCAAGGCCGGCAAGATTCGGGTGCTGGTGGCCACGGATGTGGCCGGCCGGGGTATTCACATCGAGGGCATGGACTACGTTATCAACTTCACGCTGCCCCATGACCCCGAGGACTACGTTCACCGCATCGGCCGCACCGGTCGTGCCGGAGCTGCCGGGACCTCCATCAGCTTCGCCTGCGAGGAAGATTCGTTCTATCTGCCGGCCATCGAGGAATTTATCGGTCATCCGCTGTCCTGCATTCCACCGAATGATAAGTGGCTGGCCTTGCCGCCGGCGCCGCCGCGGCGTCGAAAAAAACCGGCGCCCGCAAGCAGCGGCGGTGGGACAGGCAAACGACGACACCGTCCGCGAAAGCGAACAGGACCTGCGCGTCACCATCGCAAGCGAGCCAAAAGACCTGGCCGAAGCGGACCTGCCAAGCCCAAACGAACCTCGTCCTCTTGAGTCTACTAGATTACATGATCAATGTTGATGGTTCCGT
>JASFFF010000076.1:0-10575 GCA_050124445.1 Desulfosarcina sp. | reverse complement strand
ACGACGCGGGAAAAGAACATTTGCCAGGCCATAAGGGACAAGCTGATCGCCGATGGGCTCTATTTTGTAGGCATCGACGTCATTGCCGGCAAACTGGTCGAGGTCAACTGTGTCAGTCCGGGTGGCATCCCGCGGATCAATCGGCTCAACAACGACCACCTCGAGGACAAGGTTGTCGATTTCATCGAAAAGAAGGTGGCCGCCATCAACCAGCCGCCCCAGATAAAGATTGCCTGATCATGGTCCAGAGAAACCGATGGCACCGCCTGATCCTTCTGCTGATGCTGTTGGTGGCTGTGTCGTGTCGTGACTCCAGGCCAACCGGCACCCTAAATATCGGCTTGGCCGAGGAACCGCGGACGCTCAATGTCTGGCTGGCCAGCGATGCCAATTCTCGCAAGGTACTCTCCCTAATCTATCAACCGCTGTATATGCATGACCCGGAAACCCTTGATCTGGTTCCCTGGCTGGCCGAATCGATGCCGGTCTACGATCCGGAAAGCCTCTCCTACACGATCACGCTGCGCAAGGCCCAGTGGTCTGATGGCAGCCGTTTTACCTCGCAGGACGTGGCCTTCACCGGGGGTCTGATCCAATCGTTCAAGGTGCCCCGCTACGCGTCCAGGTGGCGCTTTATCAAGCGCATTGAAACGCCGGATGCCCAGACGGTTGTATTCTACCTGAAAAAGCCCATGGCGGCCTTTCTCAGCGGAACACTGGCCACCCCCATCGTTCAGGGAAAAGAGTGGGCGGGTACCGTCCAACGCGCCAAGAACACGAAAAAGCCGCTGGCAAGCCTGCTCAACCACCGGGTACACCGCCCTGTGGGCACCGGTCCCTTCATCCTGGAGCAATGGCGACAGGGCGCGTTTTTACACCTGAAGCGCAACCCCTACTTTTTTGGCACCAACCTGACCGTCAATGGGCGTCGGCTCGGGCCCTATGTGGACGACCTGGTCTACACCATATTCGGTACCTCAGATGTGGCCATTCTGGCGCTGAAAAAGGGCAGCATCGACATGTTTTGGTGGCCGATTCAACCGGGCTACATGGACGACCTGCGCCGGCAGGCGGATGTCCGCCTTTTTACCAACGAGAAGAGCGCCTTGTACTTCATGGGCTTCAACTTACGGCAGCCGCCGTTCAACGATCCGGCCCTGCGCCGGGCGGTGGCCTTTTTGATCGACAAGGATTTTATTGTTTCGCGGATTCTTCAGGGGCATGGTACCAAGATGTTTTCAGTGGTGCCGGCCGAAAACCGCTTTTGGTATGCCAGCGACCTACCGCGCTATGGCGATGGCATGACCCGCGAAAGCCGCATTAAAATGGCCTATCAATTGCTAGTCGAAGCCGGGTACACGTGGAAGGTGCCGCCGGTAGACGCTTCCGGAAGCATTCGCACGGCCAAGGAGATCCGTCTCCCGGATGGGCAGGCCATGTCACGATTCACCATTTTGACCCCACCGGCAGATTACGACCCCCATCGGGCCACCAGCGGATTGATGATTCAGGAGTGGCTGCGTGATCTGGGCATGCCCGCCTATGCCCGGCCAATGGCTTTTTCCTCTCTGCTTCAACAGGTCAAAAGCAACCACGATTTCGACGCGTTTATATTGGGGTACGGCCGTCTGCGCCTGGATCCGGGGTATGTGCGCAACCTGTTTCACTCAGCCAACGATAAAGCCCGCGGTTGGAACATGAGTGGATACCGCAACCCGGTCTTTGACGACGTGGCCGATCGATCCGCTTCCGAAATGGATCCGGTCAGGCGGCAGAAACTGGTTTCAGAAATGCAGCGGCATATCGCCGTCGACCTGCCCTATATTCCGCTCTACAAGCCCTCGGTGGTTGAGGCGGTGCGCTCGGACCGCTTTACGGGCTGGGTAGAGATGCTGGAAGGCATCGGCAACATCTGGTCCATGTGCCAGGTGAAACCGGTGAGCGACCATGGGGCTTAAACGCTTTATTTCGCGGCGGCTGGTCGAGATTGCGGTGATCTTCTTCGTGATCATGACCGTGCTTTTCGTCTTGTTCCGCATGGCACCCGGCGACCCCGTCGAGCGGATGGTGGATCCATCCATGACGCCCGAGGACGCCCAACTGCTCATGGAGAGCATGGGCCTGGATCAGCCCGTTTGGACCCAGTATGTCTACTACCTGAAAAATGTGGCCACGGGCAACCTGGGAGTCTCTTTCCACTACGGCGAGCCGGTGATCCGCATCCTGATGAACCGGCTGCCCAACACCATATTGCTGTTCACCACCTCCATCATCCTGTCGGCATTTTTAGGCGTCTTCCTGGGCAAAATCGCCGCCTGGAAGCGGGGGGCGCGCACAGACACTTTGATGACCATCGGTGCGCTCTTTTGCCACACGCTCTTTTTGCCCTGGTTGGCCCTGATCATGATCTGGTTTTTCGCCTACTATGTGGGCTGGTTTCCGATTACCGGAATGCTCACTCCCCAGGTGTGGATCGACCCTGATGCCGGCGTGGTCAGAAAAGCCCTGGACATTTTGCATCATATGGCCCTGCCGCTGATGACCCTTGTCCTCATCCATTTCGGCAGCTATTTGCTGGTGATGCGCTCGAGCATGCTTGACACGCTCAAAGATGACTACATTATTACCGCCCGGGCCAAGGGATTGGACGAAAAAACCATCCGCGACAGACACGCGGCCCCCAATGCTTCCCTGCCGGTGGTCACCAGCATCGGACTGAGCCTGGCCTTTTCCATCAATGGCGGTGCCTTGACCGAAACGGTTTTCACCTGGCCGGGTATCGGCAGGGAATTGGTGTTTTCGGTCAGCCACGCAGACTATCCCCTGGCCCAGGCGGCCTTTCTGCTTATCGCCATCGTGGTGCTGGTGGCCAACCTGGTGGTGGACGTGCTCTACGCCTACCTGGACCCGCGGATACGGTACTGATTATGAGCGACCCATCGACCCCTGCTCCAAATATGAAAACGGCTCCCGGATTGCCCAGCGGCATGCGAAAATCCCATTGGATGGAGCGTTTTTTAGAGGGGTGGGCGGTGTACCGTAAAAACATCATCGGTCGCATCGGTTTGTTTCTGCTGGGGATTTTTGCCTTTATGGCCTTGGCCAGTTTCATCCCCCAGTGGCTCAATCCCATGTATCACCCCATGACTGGCGTCGATCCGCAAATTTCGTACAGCACCGGACCCAGCCTGCGGCATTGGCTGGGCACCGACTACATAGGGCGGGATATATTCAGTCAACTGTTGGCCGGTGCACGCATCGCTTTTATGGTGGGCATTTCATCCGCCTTGATCAGCATCCTGTTCGGTACCACCATCGGTATGGTGGCCGGGTATGCGGGCGGCCGCACCGATTTGGTGCTTATGCGCCTGGCGGATATGATTATGGTCATGCCCACCCTTTTGGTGGTCTTGATCCTGTCGGCCCTGTTCGGTCAGCTTAACATCTGGGTAATCGTATTGATGATAGCACTGTTTCGCTGGCCCGGGGTGGCCCGGGTGATCCGTTCCCAGACCCTTTCCCTGCGCAGCCGGCCGTTTATCGAAGCGGCGTGGGTAGCTGGCGCGTCCCACTTGCGCATCATATTCAGGCACATTCTACCCAACGTGATGCCGCTGGCATTGCTTTACATGACCTTTCGGGTCACATCGGCCATCATCATCGAGGCGGCCCTGGCGTTTCTGGGCTTCGGCGACCCGGGTACCGTCAGTTGGGGCATGATGCTGCAATGGGTCTGGAAGACCGGCCACATGTTCCAGGCACCCTACTGGCTGCTGCCGCCGGGGATCTGTATCTCGCTGATCACCATGGCCTTTTATATGACCGGCCGAGCCATGGATGATGTCCTGGATCCACGCCTGCGCAAAGAGGAGATACGACCGTGACCACCGCCTTGCTGGAAGTGGACAATTTATGCGTCGGCTACCATGGCGCCAATGGCCTGCAGTTGGCTGTTGATGAGGTCTCCTTTCGGGTGGATCGGGGCGGATCCTTGGGGCTGGTGGGTGAATCCGGATGCGGGAAGACCACCATCGGCATGGCGCTTATGGGGCTGCTGGCATCCAATGCATCCATCGTTTCAGGCCGGATCTATTTCCAAGGAGAAGATTTGACCGCCGCCAGCGATCGACGCTTGCGTCAGATCCGGTGGCGCCGAATTTCGATGATTTTCCAGGCGGCCATGAATGCCCTCAACCCGGTGCATCGTGTTCAGGATCAGATTGCCGAGGCCATCATCACCCATGAACCGGATCTCTCCACCCATGCCGTGGCCCATCGGGCGCGATCGCTTTTCGAACTGGTTAAAATTCCCCAAAGTCGTCTGCAGGACTATCCCCACCAATTTTCCGGCGGCATGCGGCAGCGGGTGATCATCGCCATGGCCCTGGCCTGCAACCCCTCGTTGATCATTGCCGACGAACCCACGACGGCGCTGGACGTGATCGTTCAGAATCAAATTCTGAAGGCCATCGGCACGTTTCAGAAAGAGATGGACATCGGCATGATTTTCATTTCGCATGATTTGGCCGTGGTGGCGGACGTTTGTACCCACATCGGCGTCATGCATGCCGGCAGCCTGGTGGAGTACGGCAGCCGCCAGGAAGTGCTGGATTGTCCGGGGCATCCTTACACGCGCATGCTGGTGGGGTCCCTGCTAACCCTGTCCGATGAACCGGCAGACCTGTCCGGCCTGGTCTGTCCACCGGACGCCAATGAACCCATCCTGGCCGGTGGATGTCCCGTGCAGGGCATATGCCCCCGCGCGAATCCTGCCTGTGGGCGCGAAAAAGCGGCCTGGGTGGAATTGTCGGCCACCCACCGGGTGCGCTGCCAAAACGCCGGGGAGGGTTTTTGAGATGAACCTCCCCGACAGCGCCCCGATCCTCTCAATGACTCAAGTTACTAAAACCTATCCTGTCGGTGGATCCCTGCTGGGGAAATCCGGCGGCCGGATCGTCGCTTTGGATCAAATTAGCTTGGATATCCGGGCCGGCGAAATTTTTGGGCTGGTCGGAGAGAGCGGCAGTGGCAAGACAACCGCCAGCCGGCTGATCGTGGGCCTGGAAGCTGCCGACGGTGGCCGTATCCGGTTCGACGGTAAGGACTGTATGGGCCTTACCGGACGCGCCAGACGCGAATTTGCCAAACAGGTCCAGGTAATTTTTCAAGACCCCTATCAGAGTCTCAATGCCCATCTTTCCGTATTTGACACCGTTTGTGAACCGCTGGTGATTCATCGCATCGGGGATCGTCGGGAGCGGCGAGCGAAGGTGCGCGACGCTCTGGAAACTGCCGGGCTCAGCCCTCCGGAGACCTATATGGAACGCTACCCCCATCAGCTATCCGGAGGCCAGCGCCAGCGGGTGGCCATTGCGCGGGCCATGGTGCTGTCGCCCCGCTTTCTGATTGCCGACGAGCCCACCTCGATGCTGGATGCCTCCATCTCCTTTCAGATCTTTCGTCTGTTGCATCGGCTGCGCGACACCTCGGGTGTTACCATGCTTTTCATCACCCACAGTCTGGCAGCGGCACGCAACCTGTGTGATCGTGTGGGGGTCATCTATCGCGGGCGGTTGGTAGAACTGGGTACGGCCCGGGAGACGATTTTGCATCCCCGGCACCCCTATACCAAAGCACTGCTCGACGCCCATCCCCGATTCGGCTATAGCAACCAGCGGGGTTACGACACATTGCGTGAGAGCGAGCGCCCCCGTCCGAAGACCGATCATTGTCTGTTCTATCCCCGCTGCAAGCTGGCCGTCGAGAACACCTGCAACCGGTTGGCTCCTGCGCTGAAAACCCTGGATGTCGGCCATCGTGTCGCCTGCTTTCTTTTCTGAAACACAGCTGATTGGGGCTCTACCACTTGACGATCCTGCTCCGGGTGCTGATTCTGGTGGCTAAACATCGTTTCGATTCATCATGCGGCGGCGTGCAGCCGCCTGCGGGTGGCCGAAGCGATTCATCGAACCATCTGGTGTGTAAGGGCCGACGAATTGGGCCGACAGATAACCCACATGCTCAAGCGGTGGCCGCCAACCACCAACAGTTGTAAACCCGGCCAACGGACGGCCGAAGCAATCGGTTTCGTACCTGGGTTCTGAATAGGTGAAGGGCCAATGAAAACCATCCACTCGGACCATTTAGGTGAAAACGCCACCGCTGAAAAAGGCATCCGCCAGATATTGCTGGCCGGGGTCTTTTGGCGTATTCTGATCATTGAGATGATCTTGCTGGTCTGGTCCGTGCTTTACAAAATGGTATCGGAAGATGCCAGCGGGCCGGATTTGTTCTGGTACGCCATGCGTATCATACTGCTGATAGGCATCATCCTGGTATTCATGATGCTGACCTTAAGCCGTTTCCTTGAAAAAAAGATCATCCGCCCCATGGAGGCCATCGCCGAAGCCAATCGACGGCTGGATGTGGCCCATCCGGAGGCGGGCAACGTATCCTTGGCTGACGATGCAGCCTTGGAGATACGAGAGGTTGTCTCCACCCGCTCTAAAATGCTCGAGGAAATCCTGAATGTCTCTTCCCAGCGGCTGCAGTTGGTCAACTTCATCAAGGACACCTTCGGCCGCTATCTCAGCCGGAAGATTGTCGACGAGATCCTGCAATCACCCGAGGGCAGAAAGATTGGCGGTCGCCGCCAGATGGTAACCGTCCTCATGTCCGATTTGCGGGGGTTTTCGGATCTCTCCGATGCGAGAGATCCGGAGGAGATGGTGCGTATCCTCAACCGCTACCTGGAGGCCATGACCCAGGTAATCGAGCGCTATGACGGCGTCATTGACGAGTTCATCGGCGATGCGATTCTTACGGTGTTCGGCATCCCCGAAGAAAAAGCCGACGACCCGGCCCGGGCGGTGGCCTGCGCCCTGGCCATGCAGCAGGCCCTGGCCGATCTCAATCAGGATTTGGTCGCCGACGGACTGCCGCCATTGGAGATGGGCATCGGCATTAATACCGGACCGGTGGTTGTGGGCAATCTGGGTTCCGAAGCACGTACCAAATATGGTATCGTTGGCGCCGTGGTCAACGTTGCCTCGCGCATCGAATCGAACACGGTTGGTGGTCAGATATTGGTCGGTGAAGCCACCCATGCGCAAGTCGACTCACTGGTGACCGCGTTGCCGCCCATGACGGTCATGATGAAAGGCTTGAAGCGGCCGTTGGTCTGCTACCCGGTGACCGGCATCGGCCCGCCCTATGACATCCGTTTCGACCCGGTCATACCCGATCCGCTGGTGGAACTCCGCTTGCCCTTTCAGCTGTGGCAATTGGACGGAAAAAAAGTCGTTGCTGGACCCATCACAGGGGAAACACGCAAGCTCAATGCGTCAACCCTGGTTGTCGAGGTTTCAGAAGCGCTGGCTGCGTTGACAAATGTAAAGCTCTTATTTACGTTTTGTCAGGCGGCGCATTGCTTTTCGGATGTTTACGCCAAAGTGGTCGATCAGGAGCATACACCTGAGGCAACCGCCTACAAGCTGCATGTAACCTATATGGATCATGAAGACAGGCTGCTGTTGGATCGATGGATCCAGACCAATTGAGCCCCTGGCTGGTGGTACCGGTGGAAGGTTTTAGGGGCGCATCGAATTGCTGAGCCATCGATTGCATGAGCCAGACGATGTCGTGCGATAGCGCCGATGGTCTGAAATGCCATGGCGGCCCAATTATGAACGCGACATGTAGCATTGACAACCCCAACGGTGACAGATGATGCCGATTACCAGCCTTAAACCACTTCGGTTGACAACAACATCGCGCGGGAAACAGATCGTGTCCAACGCCATGCGTGGCTGTCCGGTCCGGCCTGTGTTGGTAGTTCTATGCCTGCTGCTGGTTCAGACAGCCGGGGCAACGGAAAATTCCCAACAGGTGTGGGTCAATGCCGTCGGTATGGAGTTCGTGTTGATCCCTGCCGGCACATTCTCCATGGGCAGCCCGCTCACAGAGACCTATCGTGACAGTTCCGAAGGGCAGCATATGGTTACCATTAGCCGTCCGTTTTACATGCAGACCACCGAGGTGACGGTGGACCAATGGCGGACGGTCATGGGGCGACGCTGGTTTGCCAGGAAGAAGGGATCTGGAGACATGCCAGTGGTGAAAGTCTCCTGGCACGACTGTCTTAAATTCATCCGCAAACTCAATCGGATGACCGGCGACACCTATGCGCTGCCGACCGAGGCCCAATGGGAGTATGCCGCGCGCGCCGGCAGCACGGGCGCCTATTTTTGGGGAACGGGGATCGACTGCACCCGGGCCATGTTCGCCAATAATCCAAAAAAACATGGCGCGTGTGTGTCGTCAAACCTCAATGCCGGCCGGAAACCAGGCATGCCTGCACCGGTAAAAAGCTATCCCCCCAATGCCTGGGGGCTTTTTGACATGCACGGCAACGTTTGGGAGTGGTGTGAAGATTTATTCAGCCGATACGATATGACCCCGGTTACCGATCCTTGTGAAACCGAGTCGGGACAGAACCGAGTGCGTCGCGGAGGCAGCTGGTTTGGTCCCGGCTATGCGCTTCGCAGCGCCAACCGTGCCTACGGCCACCCCATGAGCCGATTGCAGAACACCGGCTTTCGTCTGATTCGGATTGTGCCTGCGTTGCCCGACCGCAGCGCTGCATCCCCTGAACCGGCGTCGGCGCCTTGAGCCTCATTCCCCGCACGCTTTTTAAGCCGAAGACAAACCATTGAAAGCGAACACACCCATTGACAATCCATAAACAGATAGGCCGTTGGTTCAATGTCCATGAGGAGGAAATCGGCCTTTTCCTGTGGACGGTTGCGCTGCTGTTTCTGGTCCGCAGTTCGGGGATTTTTCTGAACAATTATGCCGAAACCGCTTTTTTGAAGCGTTACGGCGTCGAATATATGCCGATTGTCAATATGGTCAACGCGGTCGTCACCTTCTTCGTCATGGGGATCATGACCGGATTCATGACCCGGTTGCCCGGCGCCCGGCTGCTGTCTCGCCTTTTTGTCTTTTGCGGGCTGTCAGTGGCGGGAATCCGGGCAATCATTCCCTTTGGAATCGATCTCATCTATCCGGCCCTGTTCATGCTCAAATCCCAGTACGAGGTACTGCTGGCGCTTTTGTTCTGGAACCTGGCCAACGACCTGTTCAATACCCGGCAGTCCAAGCGGCTTTTCCCGCTGATTACCGCGGGCGGCGTGATCGGTCAGATCCTGGGCAGTTTTTCAACCCCCATGGTGGCCCGCTGGCTGCATCTAGACAATCTGTTACTGGTATATGTGGCCACTGCCCTGACCGGTGCCTGGGCGGTAAAAGCCATGGGCCGGCGATATCCCACCCTGCTCTTCCAGCAGAAAAAAACGTCCAGCGGCAAGCAACGATCGTCAATGATCGACGAAATCAAAACCGTTCTTCCGCTGATGAAATCCTCTGTGCTGGTCAAGATCTTGATCCTGCTGACCTTCATGCCCAATGTGGTCATCCCCATCATGAACTATCAGTTCAATTTTGCCGTAAACGAGCAGTTTGCCACCGAAACGGGTCTTATCGAATTTTTTGGATATTTCAGAGGCGTACTCAATATCGTCAGCTTGGTGATTCTGATGTTTGTGGGCAAGCTCTATGACCGTTTCGGGCTGCCTGTGGCGCTGATGTTTCATCCGTTCAACTATCTGCTGGTCTTCATCACCTTCCTGCTGCGTTTCGATGCCCTGGCCGCCATGTATGCCCGCATGTCCTCCAATATCATCCGCACCACCATCAACATACCGGCAATCGCAGTGGTGACCGGCTTGTTTCCGGAATCCTACCGGGCCATGATCCGACCGTTTTTGCGGGGTACGGTCGTGCGTGTCGGGCTGTTTCTCGGATCAGGACTGATTCTGATTTCCGACACCCTGTTCCATCCGCGCTATTTGTCATTGGTGGCCTTGCCTTTTGTCCTCGCCTGGGTGGTGACACCATTTGTTCTTAAACGCCGTTATGCGGGCATTCTTTTGGATCTGGTAGTGGACGAACGCATCGATTTTCGATCGCTCAATGCCGCCGAGCTAAGCCAGGTGTTTCGCGACAAGCGCATCCTGTCAAGCCTGATCGATCGATTCCATAATGCCACCGGAGAAGAACGCATCTGGATCGCAGGCCTGCTTAAATCCGTTTCCGTCCCCGACCTGGATCGCCATCTGTTGAGCGGTATTCGAAAGGAGACGGACAGCCGCATTCGCATCGGATTGATTGAGCTGCTGTCCGACCAGGCCGGCCAGGCGGCCCGAGAACATTTTGGCGAGTTGATTGCATCGGTATCGCCGGAAGTGGCCATAGCCATGATCGATGCCGGCCATGGCATGTCACCGGACACGTTTGGGCCATTGAATCGGGTCATTGTGGACCAGGACCGCTATCCCCTAAATGTCAAAGCGCATGCCGTGGGTTCTCTCTTCACGGTCGATCCTGACCGCTACGGTCCGGTCATTGATAATTGGTTGGTTACCGATGCGACAGAGGTTCGCAACGCCGGCATCGTCGCCGCCGGGGTTTGCCGAGATCAACGCTTTGCAAAGGGACTGAAAACCATTTTGGCGA